>CAYMNX010000200.1:0-18906 GCA_964391905.1 uncultured Rhizobiaceae bacterium | reverse complement strand
CGGCGGCCAGGATCTCGTCGCCAGTGGATAGCAGCCGAAAGTTGAGCTTCAGCCGCGGATTGGTGCGCCGGAACTCCTCGGCCGCGCGCGGCACCAGATTGGCGGCAAGGCCGCTCATCAGGGCCAACGTGATCTCGCCACGGCGCAGGCCTTTCAGCTCCTCGATCTCGTTCTGAACCCGGTCGAGATTCTTGAGCGTCTCGCGGAAATGCCGGATCAAAATTTCCCCAGCGGCGGTCAGGATCAGCTTGCGCGGCAAGCGATCGAACAAGGGGGTGCCGAGCTCTTCTTCCAACGCCAGGATTTGCCGGCTGATGGCCGAGGCCGCGACATGCGATTGCTCGGCCGCTTTGCGGATCGATCCGGTACGCGCCACCCGATCCAGATAGATCATCAATCGCGTATGGCGCATCGCCTCGCTCCGTATTCCCAAGGGGCCTGTGCACCCCTAGCGAAAATTGTTGCCCGAAAGGCAACGTCCAGGCGAGGAAAAAGTGCTTTTCGGAGGACAGAGAGCCCTGCGCAAAATGTCGCGTCGTTCGTCTTGCGTGACCCTATTTTCAATCCTGCGCGCAGCGCGCGATCAAGCCAGAGGATATGAAGCATGCGAATGAAAGCGGCTTCCCTGCCCGGTTCGCTGATTGCCTTCGCCACGGCACGGCGTTGCTAGAATGGCAACGCTCTGACCGGAAAAAGATGCTTTTCAGGCGACAGAGCTCCGTGCACACAATTGGCGCTCGCCTCAGGTCGAAGGACATTCAGCCGATGCCGTTCAAGAAGGTGGTTTTCGCAAGCGCGTTTCTCGCTTCTTTCGCCGCGACAGCGCAGGCGAACGAGCCTTTTTCTTTCATCATGAGCTGGCGCGCGCAAGCCGAGAACGGCGGCTATTACCAGGCCCAGGTCAAAGGCTATTACGCCGCCTGCGGGCTCGACATGACCCTGCGTCAGGGCGGCGCAGGCATCGACACGGCGCAGTTGCTGGTCGGCGGCGCGGTCGATGCGGCCATGGTATCGCAAAATGACGGCGTGATGCGCATGAACCAGGCGGGCTTTCCGGCGCGCGCGGTGATGGTGGGCTTCCAGCGCCTCGCTCAGACGCTCGACGTCCATCCCGACGGCGGCATCGACAAGCTCGAGGACATCAAGGGCCATCCCGTCATGCTGGCGGCGGGCAACCGCAACACGATTTGGCCGTTCCTCAAGCAGAAATACGGTCTGGCGGACGACCAGCTACGCAGCTTCACCGGCCAGTTCGCCCCCTTTCTGCAGGACAAGAATATGGTCGTGCAGGACCTGATCACGAACGGGCCGTTCGTCATCAAACAGCAGTCCGGCATGGATGTGAAATTCTTTCTGCTCGCCGATTACGGCTATGAGCCCTATAGCTCGGTGGTGGTTGTGTCGCAGAAGCTGATCGACGAAAAGCCGAAAGAAGTGCAGTGCCTGGTCGACGGATCGCGCAAGGGCTGGGTCGATTATCTCAAAGATCCGACACCTGGTTTCGCCGAAATTCAAAAGGTCGCACCCGAGAACACGCCCGATCTTTTGAAATACGCTTACGACACGATGAAGAAATATCACCTGGTCGAGACCGCGGATACCGACAAGCTCGGCTTCGGCGCCATGACCGATGCGCGCTGGAAGAGCCATTTCGACACGCTGGTGGCGACCAAGGTCTTCCCGGCCGATTTCGACTACAAGAGTGCCTATACGCTGCAATTCCTTACCAACAAGCCGGATTGATCCGGCTTTGCGGCTTCATGCGATCGGTTTACACGGGTGATCGAATGAAACTCAAATCGCATTGGTGGTGGGATCTGACGACCCGCGACTTCGCCGAGCTGGATATGAGCCGGATCGTCGCGGTGCTGCCGGTCGCCGCGGTCGAGCAGCACGGGCCGCATCTGCCGGTGCGGGTCGATGCCGCGATCAATGCCGGCATCGTTGCGCGCGCGGTTGACATCATGGGACCCGACTTCCCGGCACTCGTCCTGCCGATGACGCCGGTCGGCAAATCGAACGAGCATCTCGCTTTTCCCGGCACGCTGACGCTGTCCTACGACACCTTGGCGCGCGTCTGGTACGAGCTGTGCGAGAGCGCCCATCGGGCCGGCGTGCGCAAAGTGCTGTTCCTCAACTCGCATGGCGGCCAGCCGCAGGTGATCGAGATCGTCTGCCGCGAGTTGCGGGTGAAGCTCGACATGTTCGCGGTCTCGACGATGTGGCCGCGCCTCACCCAGCTCGACGATCTGTTCAGCGCCGAGGAACGCCGCCACGGAATTCATGGCGGCGAATGCGAGACCAGCGTGATGCTGCATCTCCATCCCGAGCTGATCGAGATGCAGTTGGCAAAGAATTTCGTGCCGCTCTCGGTGGAGCTGGAACGCGCCAACGGCATGTTGACGCCCGAGGGCGCGGTCGGGTTCGGCTGGCAGACGCAGGACCTAAACCCGGAAGGCGCGTGCGGCAATGCCGCGGCGGCCGATGCGGAGCGCGGCGGCATCATCGTCAAGCGCGCGGCCGAGGGTCTGATCGCGCTGATCGACGAGATCGCCCGCTATCCGATGGACCGCATCAACAACGCCACCGCCTATCACCGCAATTGAGCCGAGCCTTTCTCATGTATCCCATCGACGATTTCGTGAAAGAGCTCGGCGGCATTTCCTACACCACCGATCCGATGCAGATCCGGATCAAGAGTCGCGATCGTTATGCGGTGAGTCCGCTCTTGAAGAAGATGCTGGAAGGCAAGAAAGCGGATGTGGTCGTTTCGCCCGTCAGCGTCGACGAGATCAAGACCGTCGTCCGCGCGGCGGTGAAGCACAAGATCCCGATCACCGAGCGCGGCGGCGGCACCGCCAATTATGGCCAGAGTGTCCCCTTACGCGGGGGTATCCTGCTCGATATGAGCGGCTTTGCCGGCATCGTGAAGCTCGAGCCGGGAACGATCCGTGCCAAAGGCGGCACCATCGTCGAGACGATGGACAACGAAGCGCGCAAGATCGGCTGGGAATTGCGCTTCCATCCGACCACCAAGAAGACCGCGACCATCGCCGGCTATGTCGCCGGCGGCCAGGCCGGCCCAGGCTCCGTGGTCTACGGCTGCTTGCGCGATCGCGGCAATGTCACCGGCGCACAGGTGATCACGATGGAGGCCGAGCCGCGGATGGTCGAATTGCGCGGTCAGGACGCGCAATTGATTCATCACACCTATGGCGCGACCGGCATCATCACCGAGATCGAAATGGCGCTGGCACCAGCCTGGGACTGGATCGAGGCACTGGTGACGTTCCCCGACTATATGCAAGCCGTGCGCTTCGGCGTGAACCTCGCCAACGCCACCGGGATCACGCGCAAGGTCGTTTCGGTACAAGGCTGGCCGACGCCGCAATTGATTCAAGCGTTCAAGGATCTGGTTCCCGAAGGGCATTCGATTTGCTCGACCATGATCGCGCCGCCGAGCTGGGAAGCGTTCGAAGAGCTGGTTGCGGAATGTGGCGGCAAGATCGCGTCGGCGGCGGCCGAAGGCCGAGGCCCTTACGGCGCGCCGATCACCGAATTCGTCTTCGGCCACGCGCTGCTGCATGTGCAACGCACCGATCCCACCCGGATGGGCATTGAAGGCTTCTTCCGCGGACCGGATCTGATCGACCTGATCGACCGGGTTTATCGCAGAGTCGGTCACTATGGACCGATGCGCATGGAATTCATGCGTATGAGCGGTCAACTGATCGGCACCGGCTCACCTTTCGTGCAGTTCGAGAGCGCTGAGCAGATCGCCGAGCTGGTCCGGCTGATGCAGGAAGCCGGCGCGGTCGTGTCCAATTCGCACACCTCCAACGTCCGCTCCGTCGGCAAGAAAGAGATCAGCTCAAGCGACATCGCCTTCAAGCGCGAAGCCGATCCGCATGGCCTGCTGAATCCCGGCCGTTTCGAGGCCGACCGCAATGCGGATGAGCGCTTCGCCGTCGAGCTTCCGACCGACGGCTGGGACCGGCGTCTGGCCTGGTCGAAATTATGAGCCTTCGCGCCGCCGAGTTGGAGACGATCCCGGTCCTTCCGCCCGAGACGCGATCGATGGTCACGCGCGATCGGGTGCGGCTCGATGCCGATATTTATCGTCCCGCCGCGCCTGGCCGTTATCCCGTCTTGCTCCAACGGCAGGCTTACGGCCGCGGCATCGCCTGCACGATCTGCTATGCACATCCAAGCTGGTATGCGGCGCGCGGCTATATCGTGGTGGTGCAGGACATTCGCGGCCGCGGCACATCGGAAGGAACTTTTCGGCCGGGCGAGCATGAGATCGAGGACGGCGCTGCGACGATCGAATGGGCCGCGCAGCTCGACGGCTCGACCGGTGCTGTCGGCATGTATGGCTTCTCCTATCAAGGCTACAACCAGCTGTTAGCTGCCGCCGGCGATTGCCCGTCGCTGAAGGCGCTTGCGCCGGCGATGGGGCCGTGGGATGCGCGCCATTCCTGGGCTTACGAGAATGGGGCGTTGCGCCTGAAGCAAACCGTCGGCTGGGGTGTGCAGATCGCAGCGGAAGCGGCGCGCCGTGCTGGCGATGTGCAGGCCTATGCCGATCTCTTCGCCGCCAATCAGTCGCTTCCGGTTTACGGAGCGATTGCGGCGCAGCCGGACGTGCTGGTCCGCAACCGCCACCTGTCACATTTCATGGACTGGATCGAGAAGCCGGCGGACGATCCTTATTGGTCGGCGATCTCGCCTTCGGCCTATCGCGAGACGATCGCCGCGCGCCACCTGCCGATGCTGTTTATCGGCGGCTGGTTCGATACCCATCTCGGCAGTACCCTGGCCGCGTATCGCGCTCTCGCGCGTCCGGGCGATCGGTCGAAACGCCTGATGATCGGACCGTGGCTGCATTTCCCCTGGACGCGCAAGGTCGGGGCGCTCGATTTCGGCCCCGAGGCCGCACTCGACACCGATGAACTGCAAATCCGCTGGTTCGATTATTGGCTCAAAGATCAACGCGACAATGGCATCGGCGACGAAGCGACGATCCGGCTGTTCGATATGGGCGAGAACAAATGGCGCGACTTGGTGGAATGGCCCGAGGAACACGGCACGCTATATCTCGCGGGATCAGGCCGCGCCTCGGCCGACGCCGAAGACGGAAGGCTGCAAGCAACCGCCGCCGAAGTCGCCAGCACCGACTACTTGGTGCACGATCCATGGCGCCCCGCGCCGGTGACGGGCGGCTGCTATGGCGTGCCACCGGGACCAATTGATCGTTCCACGACCGACAGTCGCGGTGACATTCTGACCTTCACCACGACACCGCTCACACAGCCGCTAACGCTTGCGGGTGCGGTTTCGGCAACGCTTATTGCCAGCGCCGACCGGCCGAGTTTCGATCTCTCCTGCGTGCTTTCGCGCGTCACCGCGCAAGGACAGGTGTTCCAGCTCGCGGCCGGCTACTACCATTGCGCGCCAGGTGCAACAGCGACCCCGATCACCTTGTCGCTTCAGGCGACCTGTGCGACGCTGAAGATCGGCGAAAGGCTGCGCCTGTCGATCGCGGGCGCGAGCTTTCCGGCGTACCCCGTCAACCCCGGCACCGGCGAGAGCCCCCTCCGCACGCCCGGGGCCAAGGCCCTGATCACCACGATCGGCATCGCCCTGGGCGGGCAGAGGCGTTCGTTCATCGAATTCGCGACGACCTCTCCGATGCCGGGCTGAGCCACGAGCAGTACGATGTCCCCCTTCCGTCTCCAGCGCGCCAGCACCGCCAGGGCTTTCCGTATCAGCCCCAGCGATACCAATTATTTCGCCGTGCTGTTCGATCCCGCGCAGGACCAGATCGAGCCGATCTTCGTCGTGGAGATCTTCACGCGCGGCGGCAAGACACCACCCAACGCCCATCAACATGCGGATGAATTCTTCTATGTGCTTCACGGCGAAGGCGTCGCGCATTGCGGCGGCGAGAGCAAGCCGATCCGCCGCGGCGACGCTTTGCTGGTCCGGCCGGGCAGCGAGCATGTGATCGAGAACACCGGCGCCGGCAAGCTCTACACGCTGACGGTCATGATCCCCAACGAGGGATTCGCCGAACTGATCCGCAACGGGCAACCGGTCGAGCTTGACGCGGAGGACATGAAGGTCTTGGGAGATCTGTAATGGACGCGATCACACGACGCGCTCTCGTTCCGCTTGGCGCGTCGCCGCGCAATCAATGGCATGTCGGCGAGACGCGGGTCGATCTGGTCCGCAGCCCGAAGGCGCCGCGGCCGCTGGAACTGGCGGCGGGACAACGCAGCGTCACCATCGATCTCGCCCGCACGGCGATCATCGTAATCGATATGCAGAATGATTTCTGCCATGCCGACGGATGGCTGGCGCATATCGGTGTCGATATCATGCCGGCCCGCGCGCCGATCGCACCGCTGTCGCGGGTTTTGCCGATGCTGCGCAAAGCCGACGTGCCGGTGATCTGGCTCAATTGGGGCAATCGTCCCGATCGGCTCAATCTCGCCCCGTCGATCCTTCACATCTATAAGCCGACCGGCCAGGGCATCGGCTTGGGCGATAAGCTGCCGCCCAACGATGCGAAAGTGCTCGAGCTCGGTAGTTGGGGCGCAGCGATTGTCGATGAGCTGCAGCCGCTTCCCAACGATATCCATGTCGCGAAGTATCGCTTCTCCGGTTTTCAGGACACCGCGCTCGACAGCATCCTGCGCAATCTCGATGTGACGACCTTGCTCTTCACCGGCGTCAATGCGGATCAGTGCGTCGCCTGCACGCTCCAGGACGCAAGCTTCCTTGGCTATGACTGCGTGTTGCTCGAAGACTGCACCGCGACCACCTCGCCGGATTATTGCCTGGCTGCGACACTCTATAATGTCCGCCAATGCTATGGCTTCGTGACGCGCTCGACAGACATTCTATCCGCCATCGGGTAGCTGGCCGAGGCGTTACTCGGGCCGGCGCACCTCGACCTCGCCGTGATCGGTAAGGAGCTTGGCCAGCATCTGGCGCATGACGAGGCCCGGGCGATCCGATCCCATATGCATCTCGTCTCCATCGGTCACGGCAAGCGGCACATCGGCATCGCAGGATTCGAGGATCACCTTGTCCTCGAAAGTGATGGCGCGGTCGAACGCAATGACCTCGGCGGAGCTGACCTCTTCCTCAGTGTCGTTGCGGTAGGCCCATTGCAGCACCATCGTCGTGTCGTCGGTCATCGGCGTCGCACAAGTGACGATGACGTGGATGAGACCTTCGGGATAATGGATCGCGGCGCGCCGCACGAACGGCATGTACCAGGTCGATTCCGTGCGCCGGACCGTGTCCTCGCCGCCGTTATGAACCGCTTTCCGCGCGAGATCGCCACGCACTTTGACAGGCTGGACCGCGACGCTGTCGAAGCCCCACGAACCTTGCGTCAGCTCGCGGCTGACGACCTGCGGCCGTTCCACATTGCCAAACGTGGCACGGTGGACGAAAGCGATATGAGCCGAATCGAAGGAATTCTCCATCAATCGCAACGCGCCGATCTGCCAAGTCTCATAGAACTGATCGATTTGGCGGAAGCTGGGCAACGCCGCTTCCGGTAAATCGGGCATGTCAGTTAGCGGCTCGTCGAGCGCAACCCAGACATAGCCGTATTTCGCCGCCGCACGATAAGAAGCGACACGTACCCTGCGGGCCATCCTCTCGTCCTCGGCACTTTGCGGGATGCGCACGCAGGTGCCGTCGGCGCCATAAGCCCAGCCGTGATAGCCGCAAACGATGCTGCCGTTCTCGAGAAAGCCCGCTGAGAGTTTCGCGGTGCGATGGCGGCAGCGATCCTTGAGACAGGCGATGCTGCCGTCGGCGCTCTGCCACAGCACGATGTTCTCGCCGAGCAGGGTGAAGGGCTTTGGACCATCGGCAAGATGGCCCACCGGCATGATCGGATACCAGAAACGGCGCAAGACGCGTTGCTTCGTCACCAGCATGGCGGCTCCCCTCTCATCGTGATGCCGACCGCCACGAGGCCCGGCTTCATGGATCTCCCCCATTGATGGTCGGCCCGGCATCCCGCGAACAGCGTCGATTTTCGCCGCCACTGTTGCTTTCGCGGCAATGAACGCGAGCGATGCAGCGGCTTGCCCAAGAAATAATCACCGGCCGCCGCACCGTCGGAAACGCCGCGTCATCGATCGACCTTTTTCATATCGAGGCCGACCTTTTTATCGACGAACTGCAACGTGTAAGCCTTTTTGTAATCGAGGCTCGCCGGGTAGAGCCCGACCGAGACCGCCTTGTCGAAGAAGGATTTCCAACGCTCGTCGGTCATCGCGCCGATCCCGAGCGTCAGCGTATCCCCCGAATCGACGATGCCATATTCTTTCATCTTCGCGATCGAATAGGCGATCTGCGCCGGCGTCATCTCCGGATTATCCTTCATGATGAGGGCGTTGGCAGGTGCCGGATCGCCATAGAGATAGCTGTACCAGCCTTCGATCGAAGCGCTGACAAAGCGCTGCACCACATCGGGTTTTTGGTCGACCATTTCGCGCGTGGTTTCGATCAGCGTCGCGTAGGAATCATATCCGGCATCGTCCGCGAGCAGGAAGACCTTGGGCTTGAAGCCGCCCTGGGTCTCGATGGCAAACGGCTCGCTGGTGGCATAACCCTGCTGGATCAAATTTTTATCGACCAGAAACGGCGTGATCTGGAAGGTGTAGGCGCGGCGCTGACCGTCGGTAAAGCCGAATTTCTGCACCAGGAACTTCCACCAGGTGTCGACAACCTGTTGCGAGACCGCGATTGGCTTGCCTTTCATATCGGCAAGGCTGTTGATGCCGACATCGGGATGGGCGATGAGAACCGAGGGTTCCTTTTGGAAGATCGAGGCGACAGCAATCCCCGGTGCCCCTTGCTGCACGAAATTGAAGTCGCCGCCGCTGTTGGAGCCGACGCGAAAGTCGACGGCGGCTGCCGTCAGAAGCTGTGCCGTGTTGAGCTGCGGACCGCCTTGGCGCACGGTCACATCGAGACCGTATTTCTTGTAGAGACCGGTCGCTTTGGCCTGGTAGAAGCCGCCATGTTCGGCCTCGGCAGTCCAGCTCATGATGATGCTGACCTTGTCTTCGGCCCGCGCCGGCGGCAGCGAACCGGTCACACCGAGCGCGACGGAAAGAGCGAGCAAGGTCTTTAGGAGAATATTGCTAGCGCGTGTCACGGGCCGTCCTTTCATCCGGTCAGCGGCATCGATCGCCGCTCTGCCGGTCGAGGTGCAAGGCGTGTGCCAGCCCTCGCCATGAAGCCGTCGTAGGCTTCTTCTTTGGCCCAGGCTTTGCACACAGCTTTCGCGGGGGTGGCTGAAAACGGGAGGCCATGATTTCGCCCAAAGATTTGCTTGTGCCGCAGGCACAACCGTATTGGATGCGGCGCGCGCGCGTTCCCGTCTGCTTCCTGCCGGAGCGATTTCGCGGTGGTTCGGCCAAGGACGACGGCGTCCTGGTCGATCTCCTGATCGATCGGGCGGCGATCGCGGCGATCGAGCCCGCGACGATCGAGGCCGTGGGCACCGGTGCTGCCGGTCCGCTACCGGCGCTCGATCTCGCCGGACGCCAGGTCTGGCCCGCGCTGATCGATATGCACGCGCATCTCGACAAGGGTCACGTCGTGACGCGCACCGAAAATCGCGATGGCTCTTTTGCCGGGGCACGTCAGGCAACAACCGACGAGCGGGCGCGATACTGGACCGAAGCGGATATTCGCAAGCGCATGAACTTCGCCCTGCGCTGCGCCTATCGGCATGGCGTCGCCGCGATCCGCACTCATCTCGATTCGCAAGAGCCCGATCTTGCACAGCGCAGCTGGGGCATATTTCGCGAGACCCGCGAAGAATGGCGCGGGCGCATCGCGCTCCAGGCGGTCGCGCTGGTGCCGATCGACGCGTTTCGCACGCCTTATGGTGCGCAGCTCGCCGATCTCGTCGCGGAAGCGAGCGGTGTGCTGGGCGGCGTGACGCGCGCAACCGGCGGCGTCCATAGCGGGCTTCTCGACGACATCGATCCGCTGCTCGATACCGTGCTACGCCTCGCCACGGAACGGGATCTCGATGTCGACCTCCATGTCGATGAATCCGGCGATCCCGAAGCGGCGGCGCTCGAACGGGTCGCGGCGGCGGTGTTGCGCAATCGGTTCAAAGGCCGTGTCGTCTGCGGCCATTGCTGCAGCCTGTCGGTTCAAGGCGAAGACCAGCGGCGGCGTACCATCGCTCTATGCGCGGAGGCCGGGGTTGCTGTCGTCACCTTGCCGACGGTCAATCTCTATCTCCAGGACCGCGAAAAGGGGCGAACGCCGCGCTGGCGCGGTGTCGCGCCGGTTCAGGAGATGCGCCGCAGCGGTATCCCGGTTGCGATCGGCGGCGATAATTGCCGCGATCCGTTTCATGCCTATGGCGATCACGACATGGTCGACACCTTCCGCCAGGCCGTGCGGATCCTGCATCTCGACCATCCGTTCGGCGACGCGCCGGCCTTAGCGGGTCCGATTCCCGCCGAGATCATCGGCGCCGCGCCCTTAGGAAGGCTGCACGTCGGCGGGCCGGCGCGGCTCATTCTGTTCAGTGCACGCACGATCAACGAGCTGATGTGCCGGCCGCAAGCGGATCGCCTCGTTATCGATCGCGGCCAACAGGTCGACGACGCCTTGCCCGATTATGCGGAGCTCGATGAGCTCTGATCTGTCCTGGTTACGGAGGAAAGCGATGCAAGGATTGCTGCTGCAGGATGACGTCCACCGGCTCGTGCCGATCATCGATATCGCCGCGCTGCGTCTGGGTCCCAGTGGTTGTCGCGGGGTCGCCGAGCAGTTCCGCAAGGCGTGCACCAATACCGGATTTTTCTATATCGCTCATCACGGTGTTGCCGCCGCGTTGCGTTCTCGGCTTTTCGCCGAAGCGAAGCGGTTCTTCGATCAGCCGCAAGCAATGAAGGAGCGATCGGCGATCATCAAAGGCGAAGGCCAGAATGGCTACTCCGGTATCGGCAGCCAGCGTTTCGATCCCGGCATCGCGGCCGATAACAAGGAAAGCATGTATATCGGCGTCGAGCACGCGACCGATCCGTCATCACCTTTAGCCGGCACGCCGCTGCATGGCCCCAACCGCTGGCCCGATTCGCTGCCGGGCTGGCGCGATTCAGTTTTGACCTATATGGCGACGATGGAGGAGTTGGCGGCGCTACTTCTCAATGGGTTGGCACTCTCGCTCGACCTGCCATGGGGTTTTTTCGACAGTTTCATGGAAAACGACATGTCGGCACTGCGCCTCTTGCGCTATCCGCCGCATCCGACCGCCGATCCCGCGCGCGAAGTCGGCATCGGCGCGCACACCGATTGGGGCGCGGTGACGATCCTTGCCCAGGACGGAACCGGCGGTCTCGAGATTCGGTTGCCGTCGGGCGAATGGATCGCCGCGCCGCCCGTGCCCGACACGTTCATCGTCAACATTGGCGACATGATGGCGCGTTGGACCAACGACCTCTACACCTCGACGCCGCATCGCGTTCTCAATCGCTCAGATTCGGATCGCTATTCCGCCGCGTTCTTCGTCGATCCACGCTATGACTCACAAGTCGAGTGTCTCGCCACGTGCTGCAGCGCGGACCGACCGGCGCGTTATCCACCGATCACGGCCGGCGAGCATATCCTGGAGATGAAACGCCGCACCTATGGGTTCTGAGTAAGCGTGTCATGATGCGCAGGCCGCGCTGCTCCCGCTTTTAATGCGCTAACAGCGGCACGATACACCGTGGCAGAAAACCGGCCATCGCCGTTCGAACCCTGACTCTTCGACTGTGCGGTATCTGCGCCATCGGGGCCGGCGTCTTGCTCCATCCCACGAGCGGCTGTACCACGCCGGACAATGCCCACCGGTGAGAAGCTCAGGAGGACGCAATTCGACGTCGTGGTGGCGATCGCTAATCGCCATCACCACTGTCTCCTTGGCGGGACGCGGCACCGGCGGCGAGCGTGTTGATTCCGACCAACCGAGAGCAACTCGTCGGGAGCGAAGAAATCGGCGCGCCATGTCGCAATTAGGAACTACCGAAAGCGGCGGCGCGTATCAGGCTGACCGCTGGGCAGCGCGGCGAAATTTGTTCTCGGCAAGTTGCGGTGCGCCCTCACCGGGCTGGCGTCGCCGGCGCAACGGCGGACCAACTGAAGCAGAACAAGCAGTCGGAAAGCGGGCGCGCGAAAAGTCGGAAAATTGGCGTCCCCGGGGTGACTCGAACACCCGACCCACAGTTTAGGAAACTGTTGCTCTATCCGGCTGAGCTACGGGGACGTGGCCAGGACCATACCGTCAAAGGCCACGCCCCGCAAACCATCCCCTCTCGTTCCGGCGCCGAGCGCCGCCTTCGGCCTAAGCCGCTCTCTTATCCTCATGCGCGAGAAACTGCTTCGTGATCTCGTCGAGATGATCGAGCAGCCATTGCTGCATCGCCTCCTCCTCGCGGAGATTCTCGCGGCAAATTTGCGCGACGCGGTTTTCACCGCAGTTCTCTGCCGCCGCGATCAAGACGCGATAGCACGAAATCTCGAAATGCTCGAAGGAGTAAGAAGCGATGGCGCCCTTCACCACCTCGTCGGTGGCGACCGAATTGACCAGCGCCTGAATGTTGCCGCCAAGCGCACCCAGCGTCGATTTGATCGACGAGGGATCGGTGCCGAGCGCACGCAGGCAATCTGTCAGCCGGTTGAGCTGGCCGCGCGATTCCTCGAGATGCTTCTCGACGCGCTGCTTGAATGTGGGATAGTCGTCGAGCCGGCCCGATTGCCGCTCGAGCATTTCAACCGCGTGATTCTCCATCATATGCGCATCGCGCAGCCATGCGATGAGATGATCCTTTTTTGCCATATATCAGCTCCAATTGATGAAGGAAGCCGCGCCGCTGGCGGCTGTGCTGGTCGGGTAACCCTAAGCGCGACACTTCGTTCCGCCGCGGCGCCTGAAACCCACGCAGCACAAGCACTTCGGCGACACGCAACCCCCGCCAAGCCCTTCCTCATTGGAGAAATCACCGCTTCGCCTATTGTTAGCCAATACTAAATATTGACCGTTCGTGACCACGCCTCCCATCGCCCATTCTGGACAGCGATTGCGACGACTTATCGGCCGAGCTAAACTTGTTTTAATCTTTCGCCATAAAAAGGGCGAACAACAAGACTGCGCAACAACTGTCGGGGAGAAACGTCCATGTCGGTATCTTCAGTTGCGATGGGTGGCCGCTCCGGAACCCAGAGCCTGCGCTTCATCATCGCCGCCTCGTCAGTCGGTACGCTGATCGAGTGGTATGATTTCTATCTCTATGGCGTGCTCGCCGTGTTCTTCGGCACGCATTTCTTCTCGCCGACCATCTCCCCGACAATCTCGTTCATCTTGAGCCTCCTCGTGTTCTGGACCGGCTTCGCGGTGCGGCCGTTTGGCGCCATATTCTTCGGCCATCTCGGCGATCTGATCGGGCGCAAATTCACCTTCATGCTGACCCTCGTCTTGATGGGCTTGGCGACCTTCCTCGTCGGCTGCCTTCCGACCTATGACACCATCGGCACGCTGGCGCCGATTCTCCTCGTTACCTGCCGCGTCGTGCAGGGCCTGGCCCTCGGTGGCGAGTATGGCGGCGCCGCCACTTACATCGCCGAGCATGCGCCGGACGGCAAGCGCGGCTTCTATACGAGCTGGATCCAGACCACCGCGACCTTCGGAATCGTGCTGGCGCTGCTGGTCATCCTGGCCTTCCGCCTCGGCCTCGGCGACGAAGCTTTCCAGTCCTATGGCTGGCGCGGGCCGTTCCTGCTCTCGGCGGTGCTTGTGCTGCTCTCGGGCTATATCCGGCTCAAGCTCGAGGAATCGCCGCTCTATGCACGGCTCAAGGACCAGGGCAAGAGCTCGCACAATCCGGTCAAGGAGACCTATAGCAGCGGCCGCAATGTCGGCCAGATGCTGATCGCGCTGTTCGGTGCGACGGCACCGGAAGGCGTGGTGTGGTACACGGGCCAATTCTACGCCCTGTTCTATCTCACCACCGTGCTGAAGCTGCCTTTCGTCACCGCCTATCTTATGCTGGTGGTGGCGCTGTCGGTCGGTGCGCTGGGCTTCGTTTTCTTCGGCTGGCTCAGCGATCGGATCGGGCGCAAATGGATCCTGATTGCGGGCTTCGCGCTCGCCGTTGTGACCTACATCCCAGTGTTCCAGACCATGCTCGCCAACAAGGACAACATCCCGCTGTTGACCCTGTTGGTGTTTTACATGGTGATCCTGGTCACCATGGTGTACGGGCCGATTGCGGCGTTCTTGGTGGAATACTTTCCAGCCCGGATCCGCTACAGCTCGATGTCGCTCCCCTACCACATCGGCAATGGTGTCTTCGGCGGCCTGGTGCCGGCAGCCTCGGCGAGCATCGCCGCCGCCTTTCCGGCGGTGACGCTGCCGATCTTCGGCGCGGTCGGACCGCTCATCGGCTTACTCTATCCCATCGGCATCGCAGCGCTCGGCGTGGTGGTAGGCATCCTGGGCATACCCAACACCTCCCACGAGACCCGCATCTGGGACGAGGTCGGCGGGCAGCCTTAAGCGCCGAAGGTTAGGTCTTATCGCGGCCCCGAAGCTTGCTTCGGGGCCGTTCTTTTTGGCCGCAGCAGTTCGATCTGCTCGGGATGCGTAATTGCCATCGTCGGCCGCACACTGCCATCGATGAAGCCGCGGACCAGTAGCCTCTTGCCCGCGAGCGCCGCCGGATCAAGCCCCGCCTCGCGGCACAGTTTCAGCGCCGCGGGCGCAAGGATGAGGGTGAAAGCGCTGCGCCGATCGGGACCGAAAGCGAGAAAGGTCTCGCCCGACGCGGTGCGGATATTGTCGACGGTTCCGCCCACGAGCTGGAACGTGCCGGCAAAGCGCGCGGCCTCGTCAGCATCGACGACCGCGTAAGTGCGCTCCGACCAGAGACCGCGGCGGTGGCGGCGCGCCTGCCGCTCAAGCGCCAGCATCTCGGCAATGCCGGCGCGGTTATCGGCGGTGCTTCGCACCCGTGCGAAGCCGCGCTTCAAAAGCTCGCCCTGGACCCAGACCGCGCCGACATAGACCTGCGCCAGCACACGATCTTGCCGGTCGCGCGAATTGCCGGCAAAGCGCAAGGTCATCGTGCCGCCCGAGAGGAGCTCCGCGAGCGCCGCCTTCGCCTGCTGCGCCAGCAGGCCGCGCGGCGGCGTCTCGATGCCGACCAAGCGGAGCCGGCGTCCATCGGCCAAGTCGAGCGTCATGCCGTCGACGATGTCGCGAAGCTGCGCCTCGCCTCCAGGCGCGAAGGCCGGCTCGGCAACGGCTGGACGAATGAGGAGCAGAATGAAAAGCGCAATTGCTGCGCTTTTCATCGGTCAGGCTTCGACGCGGTCGACCACGGCGCCACCCGGGGCGAAGCATACCGCCATCAGCGGGCCGCCGAAGCCGCATCCGGCATCGATCGAGGCAGCATACGGCGCTTCGATAAGGCCGGCATGATGGCGATCGATACCGCGGACAACGCGCGTAAAGCCGGCGAATGACGCGTCGAGGTCGAGGATGTTGCGCTCGCTCCACCAGAAATTATCACCCTGAAGGTCGAGCGGCTTTTTCGGATCGATTCCCGAATGGACGAAAAGCAGCGTTCCGTCGTCGGTAAAGGCGGCACGGCGCAACGCGCTCAAGAGTTGGCGATGACCGGACCGCGCTTCGATCGCGGCACGCAAGCTCGCGGTCCAGCGCGTGATCGCCAGTACGCCATCGCGGCAGGCGACTAAGCCATCTCGGGCATCGAGCCCGTAGGAGGCAAGTGTCTTATCGACGCCATGATCGAGCATCCAGGGCAGCACCTCGCGCGGATTGGGCGCGAATTGCAATTGCAGCAGCTTTTGCCACATCTCTTCCTGGCTGCCGCGCAGAAAGGCGATATCGCCGGGAAAGGCATTGCGGCGCGAGAGAAACAAGCGGCGGAAGAGGATCAGCGCGTCGAGCGCCGCGGCCGGCGACGAGCCATAGCCGAGATAATTACCGAGATAAACCAGCCGGTCGCCGGCATTGAGATAGGGGGCAAGTCGCGCATGAAGGGCGACGAGCCGGTGCACTTCGCCATGAATCGCGGCAACCGCCCAGACCCGGCGCGGGCGCACGAAGCGGGCGTAGATTTCAGAATCGCATGGCGGGGAGGGGGCCAACGCCGTTTAGCGGCGAATTGTCGTTGCGGGCGGGACGGCGGTCACGCCGCACTCAGCATCTGCTCGACACGGCGAACGGCGGTACTCTCATCGATCTTCTCCACCGCCGCGAATTCCCGTACCAGCCGATCGAGCGCGGCCTGGTAGATCTGCCGCTCGCTATAGGATTGCTCGGGCTGCCCGACATTGCGGTAGAGATCGCGCACGACTTCGGCGATCGACGCCGGGTCGCCGGAATTGATCTTGGCCTCGTATTCCTGGGCGCGGCGGCTCCACATAGTGCGCTTGGCGCGCGAGCGGCCCTTCAGCTTCGACAGGGCGGATTCCATTTCCTTGCGCGTGGAAAGCCGACGCAAGCCTGAATTCTTCGCCTTCGCCACCGGGACTCGTAAAGTCATCCGATCCTTGTCGAAATGGACGACGAACACATTGAGCGTGTAGCCGGCGATTTCTTGATTCTCGACAGCGAGAATCTTGCCGACGCCGTGGGTTGGGTAGACCACGAGATCGCCGGCACCGAAACCCAGCTTCTCCGCGTTCCGCTTCTCTTCTTTCGTCGTCGTTGCCATACCATCCTCCGCCGGGAGCAAAGGCACAAAGGGAAGCGTTCCGATCAGCGTGCCTTACCGCGCCCCGATCAGCCGTACCGCCCGGACCCATGTCACCGGGATCGACGCACGCCCGTGCGTCGAATATGACAACTACCACAAAACCGTAAGAATTTCCAGCGCAAGAGCCATGCGCTAACCGCAAGCACCGATTTTAATTGGCCTTTTCTTGCCTAGCGCTTGCCGGGATTGGGGCTGAAATGCTGAGCGAACTTATCGGGAACACCCTTCCATTGATCGGCATCCGCCGGCGGGGGGCCCTTACGCGTAATGTTCGGCCAGGTTGCAGCGTATTGCCGATTGATCTCGACCCATTTTTCGGCCGTCGGCTCGCTATCCGGAACGATCGCCTCGGCCGGGCATTCTGGCTCGCAGACGCCGCAATCAATGCACTCGTCCGGATGAATGACGAGCATATTCTCGCCTTCGTAGAAGCAGTCCACCGGACAGACTTCGACGCAATCCATGTATTTGCATTTGATGCAAGCTTCGTTAACGACGTAGGTCATGATGCATCACTCTCGTTTGCGAAATTCATGCAATCGGCTGCACGCCGAGCCGGCGCAGCACACGTAACTTGACCTCGCCGCGCTCGCGGTCCGAGATGTCGATCAACCCGGCGATTCGCCGCAACAGGCTGTCCTCAAGCGGGTCGAGCACGCCATCGGCGTAAGCCACTTCCCACAGCATCTCGATCACGTCGATCTTGCGCTCGCGCGAGAGCTGGCCGTTGATCGTGCTCGTGAAGCCAAACAATTGCGCCGAGCCTTCGACCCGACGGACCGCCGCAACCACGAGAGCTTCCGCGTCGGCCGGCGCGAGATGGAATCGCCGCTCCAGCAATTGCCGGATAACGCTGCGCTCGCGCTCATCGAATTGCCCGTCGGCCACGATCGCCGCCTCGAGCAGCAACGCGGCCACCGCAAGCTGCAACTCATCCTTGCCCCTTGAAAGATCCGGTCCCCCCTCTTTCAGCCAGTCGAACAGCCGATCGATCATGGCCTTGCCTAGCATGGGGTCTCACCCGGTTCAACCCTCGGAAAAGTACGGGTTTTATGTGAAAAATCTTTCCCATGAGCCATCGCGCAACCGCGCCCGTCGCAATCTTGTCACTGAATTCAGGGTGAGGCCGGCGGAAACCTCGGTCTTCCGTAATGTATGCTTTGAGCGGTCGCGCGCCGCAGAAAGGATGCGATGCCGATGCCTTCCTCGACGCCGACGCGGCCAGCCGATAAATTGCGCCCATGAGCAAGGCTTTCACCAAAGAGACCGATATTGCCGCGGATGACGACGCGCCCGAGACGGGGCCGAGCCTTCCCGCCGGCGCCAAAAACTATGTCACGCCGCAGGGCTTCGCGCGGATGCAAGAAGAGCTGCGCCAGCTCGCGCGGGTCGAGCGGCCCAAAGTGGTCGAGACGGTCGCCTGGGCCGCCGGCAATGGCGACCGCTCGGAGAATGGCGACTATATCTACGGCAAGCAGCGGCTGCGCGAGATCGATCGGCGCATCCGCTTTCTGACGAAACGGCTTGAGATCGCACAGGTGGTCGATCCGCGCGAGCAGAAGAATCGCGATCAGGTCTTCTTCGGCGCTTCCGTCTGCTACGTCAATTCGAAAGGCGTCGAGAATCAGATCACGATCGTTGGGATCGACGAGGCTGATTCGAGCGCCGGTCGCGTGAGCTGGGTTTCCCCGATCGCGCGCGCCTTGCTCAAGGCACGCGAGGGCGACACGGTCGAGCTGGCAACACCGAATGGCCCTGAAGCGATCGAAGTGATCGCGATCACCTATCCAGACGGCTGAGACGTCGCACATGGCAAAGCGCGGTCGCGTCGTGCTCCTGCATTTCGTCGCGCAGTCGTGTTGCGCCGCAGAGATTGATCAGCGCGTCGGACTCCCTGAACAGCGCCGTGACGCGCTCGCGCGCAAGCCCGTAATAGACATCCTTGATCGCATCCCAATAGGCCCAACGACCGGCGAAGCCGAAGCGCTCCATGATGCGTTTCAGGTAATCGACGTTATACGTGCAATCCATCATCACGCTGTTGGCGCGCGGGTCATAGGGATTGGCGCCGTGGTTCTCGACG
>CAYMNX010000199.1:0-1775 GCA_964391905.1 uncultured Rhizobiaceae bacterium | reverse complement strand
AGTGGCGCGGCTCCGCGGCCGCGGCAGATCGATTGGGATATCCTGATCGACATGGCTCGGCCGCCCTTTCAGGACGACGACGCGATCGCCCATCAGCACCGCTTCCTCGATCGAATGGGTGACGAAGACCATCGTCACCGGCCGCCGCTCCCAGATGCGCAAGAGCTCGAATTGCAGGATCTCGCGCGTTTGCGCATCGACCGCGGCGAAGGGCTCGTCCATCAACAGAACACTCGGCTCGATCGCCAAGGCACGGGCCAAGCCGCAACGCTGCTGCATGCCGCCCGACATCTGATAGGGATAGGCACGCTCGAAACCCGAAAGCCCGACGAGATTGATAAAGCCAGGCACGCGCTCGGTAATCTCGGCGGCGCTTGCCCCAGCCATGCGCAAACCGTAAGCGACATTGTCGTAGACGGTCTTCCACGGAAAGAGACCGAAATGCTGAAACACCATGGCGACGCCGGGCGGCGGCGCGGTGATGCGACGGCCGTCGATCAACACCTCGCCTTCCGCCGGCAAGAGTCCGTCGATGCAGCGTAACAGTGTTGTCTTGCCGCAACCCGAAGGTCCGACCAGCGCCACGATTTCGCGCGATCCGATCTCGAGATCGATGCCGGAAAAAACGGTCAGGCTGTCATAGCGTTTGGCGAGGCCACGGACGGTGATGTTGCCCGCGGTCGCGGCGGCGGGTCTCTCGATCGCGGGCGCGACGGTCATTCAGCGGCCGATGGGGCTTTCGCCGGACGCGCCGCCCCTTTCGCCCAATACCCGGCCGATTGCTTGCTCGCGGCCTGCGCCTCCGCCGTTTCGAAGCCCGGCGCCATGGAGGCGGATGTTCCGGCCAAGACCTGGTGATGATCGATGTTGAGGGTCCTGAGCCAGCGCTGCTGTCCCATGGTGATGGCAACGAAATAGCCGAGCTCGACGATTTGCGCCTCGGTGAAATGGCGATAGAGCCGTTCCCACAGCGCGTCGTCGGTTTCGAGGTCCCAGGTGATCGCCTCGGTATAGGCGAGCGCCGCCTTTTGTCGATCGTCGTAGCGGGCTGAGCGCTCGAAATTGAGGAGGTCCATGTAATCGACTTCCTGCAAACCTTGTTTTGCCGATTTGACCGAGCGCTGATTGCCGCAATATTCGCATTTGACCGAGCGCGAGACGTAGACGCGACACAGCTCTTTGATCGCATGGTCCATCACGCCGTTGCGGAAAACGCCGTCCCAGGTTTCGGCGAACGACCGGAAGGCGGCGGGGACATGAGCGCGAATTGCCTGGCTTTCGGGCCGCGGCGTTCCTTCGCGACGGCAGCGGTCGAGCTCCGCGAGCATCGTCGGGTCCGTGATGCTGGCAGGATCGACGTAGCTGATGCGCTGCTTGGTCATGACGCCTCCCATGCGAAATTTTGTTCTTATCCTTCCATTCTGCGGTGCTGCCGCGGTTGAGGCAACAGCGATTCCGGCCCGAACCATCGCTAATTCGTGATATCCAAGCCCAAAAGCACGATGCCCGAACCTTTTCAGGTCCGGGCATCGGCCTTCATGGTATCTCGCGAATATCGCTAGCGATCGAGGAAGCCGGCCAAACGGCGGTCGGGACCGCGCTGGGAGAGCTTCTTCAGCGCCTTGGCCTCGATTTGGCGGATGCGCTCGCGCGTCACCTGATATTTGCGCCCGACCTCTTCGAGCGTGTGCTCGGCCGCCTGGCCGACGCCGAAGCGCAGCCGCAGCACATCCGCCTCGCGCGGCGTCAACCGCGCCAAGGCCTCTTCGGTCGCC
>CAYMNX010000198.1:0-20104 GCA_964391905.1 uncultured Rhizobiaceae bacterium | reverse complement strand
GCTCCTTTCATCGCTTGGTTGTGGATTGTTTTTGTTTTTGTGGGGGCGGCCCGGCCCGCGCGCCCCCGCTACCGCCGCGGTCGACGGCCCGCTTCACTCATCAATCAAGAGCGATTATCGCTGGCAACTGACCGCCACGCCGTGAAATCGCCGGCAAATGCGTAGCTTTGGGAGGTTACATGCGTTCAAGACTGGATTTCGTGCCTGCCTTCGCGGCCTGTGCCGCTTTCTGCTTGGGTTTTGCTGCCGGTCCGAGCGTCGCCCAGACAGAAACGATGACGCCGGCTTTGAAGGAATTGGCGGCCGCCGCCGATAAGGAAGGCACATTACTGGTCAAATGGTCGAACGGAACCTTCGGCGGGCCGCAAGGCGCCAAGCTTATCGAGCAGCACATCAACGAGGCCTATGGCACGCACATCCAGATCAAATGGACGCCAGGCGGCGACATGCCGAGCGTCGGCAACGAGATCGCGATCGCCTTCCGCAACAATCAGCCGTCGCCTTCCGACATCTATGTCGGCTTTTCGCGAAACATGGCGGTGTTCCTCAAATACGACATGTTCCAGAAAGGCGACTATAAAAAGTATATGCCGGACCGCCTCACCGACGATATCGTCGAGCGCGATACGTTTGTGCGGATCTATTCCTCCGATATCGGCTTCACTTACAATAAGGCGCTCGCACCCTCGGTGCCGGAGCGGCTGACCGATCTCTTGAAGCCCGAATGGACGGGCAAGGTCGGCACGACACCATTTGCCGCGGGCTTCGACATGCTCGCCGCCAAAGAGGCGCTCGGCCCCGAGAAGGCGATCGAATTTGCCAAGCAATTCTCGAAGCAGGTCGCGGGCTTCATGCTGTGCAACGAGGCCGATCGCGTGGCATCGGGCGAATTCATTGCCTTCGCGACCGATTGCGGCGGGGCGCGCATGATGCAGGCAGCTTTGAAAGGCGCGCCGCTGGTGCATGTGCTCGCGCCGGAAGTGCCGCTCATCAGCTACTTCTATCTGACCGTGCCCAAGAATGCGGCCAACCCCAACGCTGCCAAGCTCTTCATCACCTATGTATTGTCGCCCAGGGGGCAGCGCGACACCTATGAGACCTCGCTCAGCGATGTCGATCTCTTTCCCGATTCCGAGACCGGGAAAGCGGTCCGAGCGGCGGAGCAGAAATTCGGCATCAAATTCAAGCCGACCGACATCACTTGGCAGGAAGTCGCCAATGAGGCCGGCAATGGCGCGCAGCAGCAGATTCAAAAAATCCTGCAGGAAGACCGGCGGCGCTAGTCTCTGCCCTTCTCATGAACGCGCTTGCCGTCGCCCGCCGCCACGTCGAACTCTCTTTGCCGCGCCAGGACCGCTGGGCGTCAATCATGCTCGCGGTCGTCATCGGCGTCAGCGCGGTTATCATCGTGCTTCCCGCGATGCTGCTCTGGCTCAGCTTCCGCGAGGGCCATCCGCTCGATCCCGTCTCGCGCTATTCTTTGCTTCATTACAAGGAGGTGTTCGGCGATCCCTTCCTGCTCGAGGTAATCCTGAACACGCTCTTCTTCTCGCTCACGACGTTGCTGGTCGCCTTCCTCTTCGGCCTCCCCGCCGCCTGGCTCGCGGCGCGCACGGATTTGCCGCGTAAATCGCTGCTCTCGACCCTGATGACGGTCGGCCTGCTCATGCCCGGCTTCGCTTCGGCCATGGGTTGGCTCTTCCTGATGCACCCGCGCATCGGATTGCTCAACCAATTCATCGTGAGGCTGTTTGGGCTGG
Source organism: uncultured Rhizobiaceae bacterium (assembly GCA_964391905.1). Classification (GTDB taxonomy): domain Bacteria; phylum Pseudomonadota; class Alphaproteobacteria; order ATCC43930; family CGMCC-115725; genus CAIKMD01. The sequence continues at coordinate 18,344 of CAYMNX010000198.1, read as the reverse complement.
CCGATGCGCCCTTCAACATTACCTCGGTCGTCGGCATGGGCTGGGTCCAGGGGTTGAGCCTCGCGCCTGTCGCCTTCGTCATGAACGCGGCGGTGCTGCGCGCGATCGACCCGACGCTCGAGGAATCTGCCCACATGTCGGGTGCGAGCTTCGGTCAAGTCATGCGCCGCGTAACGCTGCCGCTCGCTTGGCCCGGAATCCTGGCCGCGGGCATTTATATCTTCACCATCGGCTTCGCCGCCTTCGACGTACCGGCGATCATCGGCTGGTCGAACAAGATCTTCACCTTCTCGACCTTTCTCATGGTCCAGCTCACGCCGACGCAGGACCTGCCGCGCTACGGCGCCGTTGCCGCGCTCTCGACCATCGTCGTCGTCTTCGCCGGCATCTTGAGTTGCTGGTATGGACGGCTGCAGAAGCAGACCCATAATTTCCAGGTCGTGACCGGAAAGGGATATCGCCCGCGCATCGTGGCGCTCGGCCGCTATCGCGCTCTCGCCTGGCTGTTTCTCGGCACCTATTTCGTGCTCGCCACTCTGATCCCACTCCTGATCGTCCTCTGGGCGGCGCTCTTGCCCTATTTCCAGCTTCCCTCGATGGCCGCCTTCGCCTCGCTGTCCTTCGCGCAATTCACGAACATACCCTGGGACATCATGCTCGAGGCGATGCGCAATACCGGGGTTCTGATGCTGCTGACGCCGACCGTCACGGTTGCGCTCGCCATCTGCTTTTCCTGGGTGGTACTACGCTCCAAGATACCGGGCCGGCTCTGGTTCGATTTCATCGCCTTCCTGCCTCACGCCGTCCCCAACATCCTGTTCGGCGTTGCCGTGCTGCTGTTTGTGCTCTTCGTCGCCAAGGGAGCGCTTTTCGGCACGGTCTGGATCCTGCTCTTCGTTTTCGTCATCGCACGACTCAGCTACGCGACGCGGATGACGAATAGCGCCTTCATCCAGATCCACAAAGACCTCGAGGAAGCGGCGATGATGAGCGGGGTTACGACCGGCGCGATCGTCCGCGACGTGATCATGCCTCTGCTCGCACCGACGGTTATCTACGCCTGGCTCTGGATCGCGCTCTTGACCTTCCGCGAGCTGACCCTGGCGGTGTTGCTCACGACCCGCGACAACCTCACCATGCCGGTGGTGCTGTGGAGCGTCTGGACCAGCAACGGGCTCGGCGCGGCGGCGGCGATCACGCTGCTGCTGATGGCGATGATGGCGCCCCTGATCGGGCTCTATTGGTGGCTCGTGCGCAAGCGCGGAGAGATTGAGACGGCGTGACGCCGCGCCGCACCGGCGCTACCGCCGCGCATTGCGCCCGATATTAAAGCACAGCTTGTTGAGCAGCCGCTTCAGCTCCGCCTCCTCGTGCCCGGAAAATCCCTCCAGCGCCATCGACTGCTCGGTCGCAAATATCTCAGGAAGGACGCGCCGCATCAGCTGACGCGCCTTCGGCGTGAGCCATACCCGCGTGCTGCGGCGATCGCTCTCCGGCCGTTCGATCGTGACCAGCCCCGCCTTCTTCATGCTGCGCAGCGTGCTGACCGTGTTGGGCTGCATCGCACCGACGCGCTCCGTCAATTCGCGCTGCGAAATCCCGTCCCTCTCCCACAACACGCGCAGGTAGTACCAGGCGCTCCACTGGATGCGGTGGCGCGCGAGCGTCGCCTTGAAAGCGGCGCGCAGCCCGTAGAGCGCGATCCGCATGAGGAGGGCGATGCTTTCGGAGGTGAGATGGCTGACATCGCCGTCGCTCGCGGTGGCCTTCGGCGTCGCGCGCCCCCTCCCGGTGGACCGCTCGCCGCTTGACGAATCATTGCGCGTGTCTTGACGCATTTTTCTTTAATTCTCCTCACTTCCAAAGCGGCGCCGGGAAATCCTCCATCAAGATACAAGCGATCGAGCGATCAGGGAATTGGCCAATCGCCAGGGCCGGCGGGGCGATCGCGACTGGCGCTCGCCCACCTTCCGAGCCAAGCGGGAGCTTTTGGAAAACGCCCCCTCGTATATAATATGTAACGAAATGAAGCCCGCCTCGCGAGATGGGGCGGCGCCGTAGGGAGGGGTGCCGATCCGGATGGCGACATCGCACCAGCTCGCTTCAGCTCGACCCTTGCGCCTGCGCGATGCGCGCCTCGGGCCGCTGGACGTCGCGATCGACCGGCGCCCCGATGGCACGATCTATCTCAAGAACAAGCATCCTCTCGGCGGCTTCGCCGAGCGCATCACCGATCGCCTGATCCATTGGGCGGCCGTCAGCCCCGCCCGCACCTTCCTTGCCGAACGCGGCAGCGATGGCGCTTGGCGGCGGCTCACCTATCGCGATGCGCTCGACCGGGTGCGGGCGCTGGGCGCCGCACTGCTCTCGCGCGGCCTTTCCGCCGAGCGCCCTTTACTGATCTTGTCGGGCAATGATCTGGAGCATGCGGTTCTGGGCCTCGCCGCGCTTTACGTCGGCATTCCTTATACGCCGCTCTCGCCCGCCTATTCGCTCATTTCGACCGATTTCGGCAAGCTTCGGTACATCGTCGATCTCATGACGCCGGGCCTCGTTTTCGCCGCCGATGGCGCGCGGTTCGGCCGCGCCATTGCGGCAACGGTCGCGCCGGAGGTCGAGATCGTGGTGACCCGTAATCCCGTACCGGGCCGCCCAACGACCTTGCTTTCCGAGCTCCTCGCCACGTCGGCGGGTCCCTCGGTCGACGCTGCTCACGCCAAGATCGGACCCGACACGGTCGCGAAGATTCTCTTCACCTCCGGCTCGACCGGCATGCCGAAGGGCGTCATCAATACTCAGCGCATGCTCTGCGCCAATCAGCAGCAACTCCGCACCCATTTCGCTTATTTCCAGGACGAGCCGCCGGTGATTCTCGACTGGTCGCCCTGGAATCACACCGCCGGCGGCAATCACAATTTCAACATGGTGCTCTACCACGGCGGCTCCTTTTACATCGATGACGGCAAGCCGATGCCGGGCGCGATCGAGGCGACGGTGCGCAACCTGCGCGAGGTCTCGCCGACCTGGTATTTCAACGTGCCGCGCGGCTATGAGGCGCTGATTCCGTTCCTGCGCCAAGACGAGGTGCTGCGGCGCAGCTTCTTCAAGGATCTGCGCATCCTTTACTACGCCGCGGCGAGCATGGCGCAGCATATTTGGGATGCGCTCGACGAGGTGGCGAGCGCGACCTATGGCGAGCGCATCTTGATGCTGACCGGCCTCGGCTCGACCGAGACCGCGCCTTTTGCATTGTCGGCGGGGCATGGCATGAGCGCCGCCGGCCTTGTCGGCTTGCCGACGGCCGGGATCGAGCTGAAGCTCGTGCCAATGGAAGGAAAGCTCGAAGCGCGCATTCGCGGCCCCAACGTCACGCCCGGTTATTGGCGGCAGCCGGAATTGACCGAAAAGGCGTTCGACGAGGAAGGCTATTACAAATTCGGCGATGCGCTGCGCTTTGCCGATCCCGCGGATGTGAGGAAGGGCCTCGTCTTCGATGGACGCGTTGCCGAGGATTTCAAGCTCGCGACCGGCACTTGGGTCAATGTCGGCCCGCTGCGCGCCGCCTTCATCGACCATTTCGCCCCGTTGGTCCAGGACGTCGTCATCGCCGGCATGGGACGCGATGAGATCGGCGCCCTGGTTTTCGTCGATGCCGTGGCCTGCCGCCGGCTTTGTCCCGATCTTCCGCTCGACACGCCACTCCGCACCTTGTTTGCCGCGCCGACGCTGCGCGATGCCTTCCAGGCGCGCTTGCAATCATTCGCGGTGCAGAGCACGGGCAGCTCCAATCGCGTCGTATCGATCCTGCTTTTAGAGGAGCCGCCGTCGCTCGATGGCGGCGAGATGACCGATAAGGGCTCGATCAACCAACGCGCTGTGCTGTCGCGGCGCGCTGCCTTGGTGGACGAGCTTTACGCCGACCCGTCCTCACCGCGGGTAATCCGCATCAGCGCGCGCTGAGTCCAGCGAATCAGAGCGACACGAGGCCGGTCGCCGACGCCCGAGCCAAGGCTCCAAGCGCAAAAAACTTGTTGCAATTTCACTTTACATCAGTAATATGAATTTATGAACATAAAGACGAAGCCATCTCGCCCTTATCGAAGCAGCCTGCGCGACGCGCAATCGGCGCAGACCCGCGAGCGCATCCTCCAGGCGGCGAAGGAATTTCTCGAGATCGACGACCTCGAGAGGCTGACGCTGCGCCGGATCGCCGAATTGGCCGATGTCTCTGCGCCGACGGTCTATGCGCATTTCCCCACCATGGACGATCTCAGCCGCGCGTTTTTCGTCTGGCTGAAGCCGCAAATCGGGACGGATATGGCGCTGCCGCCGCTCTCCGATTTCGCGACAATTCCCGAGCAGATGTTCACGCGCTACGCCCGGCATGGGCGGCTGCTGCGCAACCTCATGAACATGCGGGCTTGGGACCGGTTGCGCGCCGATGACTGGAAATCGAAACAGGATGATTGGGCCACCGCGGTCAAGGCCGCGCTGCCCAAGCTGACAGCAAAGCAAGCGGATCGCGCCGCGATCGCGCTTGCGGCCTTCGCAACGCCGAGCGTCTGGCGTTGGCTTGTCGATATTACCGGCTGCTCGGATGACGAAGCCGAAAAGATCGCTCGCTGGGCGATGGGGACGCTTGCTGCATCGCTTCAACGCGATGCGAGCGGCCTTGCTGATCCTGAATCGAAGAGTCCACCCACGTCAACAACCCGAAAGAAAGGAACTGCGCTATGATCCACCACGTTTCCATACCCGCCCGCGACCCGCATCACGTCGCCACCGTCCTCGCCGAGCTCATCGGCGGACGCATTTATCCGTTCCCGCCGTTTTGGTGTCGCGACGCGTATCAAGTGGTAAGCGGCGAGCCGCACGGCACGGTGCTCGAAGTCTATCCCGAGGGATTTTGGCTCGAGCCGGAAGAAGGCATCTTTAGAAAGGCGAGCCCCGCTCCCTTCCACCCCTTCCACATGTTGGTTTCTATCCCGGCCACGTGTGCCGATATCGAGCGCATCGCGGAGCGCGAGGGTTGGCGCAATGATTTCGTCGCCGTCGGCACGCCGGGGCAACCGCCAGCCTTTCATTGCTACCGCATGTGGATCGAGAACCGCGTGCTGTTCGAATTTGTCCCGCAATCGATGATCGGCGAATACGAGAATTACATGCAGTTCGGCCGGCTCGACGTCGTGCGGCCGCAGGAGGTCGCTGCTGCCTGAGGCCGGTCGCCAACGCGCCGAAAGGGCCGGTGCTCGTGCGCCGGCCCTTGGTTTATGCAAAGCGCGCCGCTAGCGCGGCGGCAGGCGCAGCGCGCCGTCGAGGCGGATTGTCTCGCCATTGAGCATCGGATTGGCAATGATATCGAGAACCAGGCGCGCATACTCCTCGGGTCGCCCGAGCCGCGCTGGAAAGGGCACGCTCGCGCCCAGGCTCGCTCGAATATCGGGTGGCAGCGCATCCATGAGCGGCGTCAGGAACAGACCGGGCGCGATCGTATTGACGCGGATGCCGACGCGCGCGAATTCGCGCGCCGCCGGCAGGGTCAGCGCGACGATGCCTCCTTTGGAGGCGGCATAGGCCGCCTGGCCCACCTGCCCCTCATGGGCCGCGATCGAGGCCGTCGAGATGATGGCGCCGCGCTCGCCGTCCGCGAGCGCATCCAGCGCCTGCATCCCTGCCGCAGCGAGCCGCATCATGTTGAAGGTGCCGATCAGATTGACCTCGATCACGCGCCGGAAGGCATCGAGCGGCATCGGACCGTCACGGCCGACGATTCGTGCCGCCGTCCCGATCCCGGCGCAATTGACGAGAATGCGCGCAACGCCCTGTACTGCCGAGGCCGCCGCGACGGCGGCCTCGGTGCTCGTCGCATCCGCGACATCGCAGGGGAAGGCGAGCCCGCCGATCTCGACCGCGATCTTTTGTGCATTGTCGGCATTGATGTCGAGGAGAGCGACCTTGGCGCCCGCCGCGGCCAAGGCGCGTGCGGTTGCGGCGCCGAGGCCCGAGCCGCCGCCGGTGATGAGCGCCGCCTCGCCTTTAACCTGCATCTGCATTTCTCCCTGGCTTCATCACGCCTTTCGGTCAGGATCTACGCTCGCGCTCGGGTCGTATTATGGGGACGACCTTCGACCATCTTTACCGCCAACACGGAGGCAATACGACGGAAGGATTCCCGGGCACGTTATCGACATCGAGTCGATGCGGAAACTCGGCGATCGCGTTGTCGCCCGGGCAAGCTCGGTCACGACGGTAGAAGGTGAACTCCATAATGCGGGGCACGCTGAATTTCCCGCGCCGAACCGGGGTGTAGTAGTTGTTGGGGTGTAGGTGAACCACGTCATGATAGCGGGTCATTTTTTCGAATGTCGATTTAATGTGATTGACGCAGAGACCGTCGAATAACTGTTCCAAATGATGAAACTCAACCACCATGATCCGAAAGCGCCTGAGCAGGGCGTCGCTCATGCTACCTATGACCCGATATTCCGCCCCTTCGATATCCATTTCGAGAATGAGATCATCGCCGCCGGGGGAAGCTGGAATTGAACGACAAAGGTCATCAATCGTCGTCGTCGTGTCGCTGATGTAAGAATCGAGGAATACCTTTGTAAAATGGAACCTTGGGTGCTCGATCGGGGGGCAATCCACCGACGCATCGGCCATGTAGATGTCGATTCCCCGATTCGCTAAGTCAAGGTCGAAACCGCACTCGCGCGCAACACCAGGAGAGATGCAAGCGCAAATTCCATCGAGATCATCAGGCATCAAATAGCCACCATCGCTGGCTGGCCCGAACCTTTTCAGGACCGTGCGATTGGCTCTTGGTTTCACCTTCGCAATGAGCTCAGTAATTTCCTGTCCATTTGCCGCCGTCCCCATCCATAGTCCTTTTTCGAACGCCTTCTCTTTGACCGCCTGCTTCAATCGTTCGAGTATCACGCGCCCATCTCCGGATGCTTTATCGCTTGACCAGGAATGCGTTACCCCAACCATCCTCGTTGATATCGAAAGAGCGCAAGACGAAACCATACGGCTTCAGCATCGCCAACACTTCATCATACGAAGAGTCACCTTCGTAGAGGCCGCCTTCGTTGATCTCCGTGAAGACATAACGACACTGCGACAACGTGCGATGTGCTCCCAATATCACCTTCAGCTCGGCGCCTTGGACGTCCATCACGAGACAGTCCAAAATGTCCGCTCGAATCCTCGGCGTATTGAAAATCACATCGTCGAGCGTGCGTGACCGAAGCTTGATTGTGCGTTCGTATTTGATGTGCGGGTATCGCTCGGCGTGACTTCCCAAGGCAAAGATACTGGATGATTGCCCTGTATTCGACGCAACGTTGAACTCGAATTCTTCCCCATTTCGATCCGCGCAAAGCGCCTGAATCGGATGATGTCGCGGATCGGACGATACATGCTTTTTAAGCATTTCGAAGACATTCGGTATGGGCTCTATATAGACGACGCTTTCCAATTCGGCGCGCTTGTAATCCTCGAACTCCTGCCCGGTATTGGCGCCGACATGAATCACTCCGCGGCACTTCATGCCTAGCGGCGCCATCAACGATAAGGGATGCGAAAGATCGCTGATGGGTGGGTGCAGTCGATACCTAGTCGTCGCCAGATTGATGATCCTTTTCCGAACGGCCTTCTTGATGAAGCTTGACATCGAGTATCTGCCATCTCTCAAAGATTGCGGCTATTCGGCCGCATCATGTCCCCGTTTCTTGCTACCCGGAATTCAAAAGAACGAGTATCGTCGCTCCTCGACCCGAGATGTCTATATACTTGTAACGGTGAGAGAGTTCATCTCAATCCCAAAGCATTCGCCAATAGCCAAGCGGCGCGCTTCGGCTCCTTGCTGATGCGAATCGCATGCATCTTGAATCGCTGCTTCCACGTGAAGCGGGAAATGAATGAATCGTAGAGTGCGGCGAGCCGAACCTGTTGCGTTCCGGCTTGCTGATCGTCGAAGGTTTTTCCGCCAGGCTGCGAGCGGAAATTTCCCCAGTGGCGATCTACATAGATCATTGGAATCCCGGCAGCGGCGCAGGAAAATATGAAAAAATTGTCCATGTCGTAATGGAGGTCGGTATCATAATAGCCGACCCAATCGTGCAGCGCCTTATGATAGAAATAAGCGCTCGGATTCTGCGGGGTCGTGGTGTAGCGCCAGCCTAGAACCATACTCTCGATCCTGAGATCATGTGGCCGGTTCCAGCGGATCGTTCTTCCGTCACTGTCGATGACGCGGGTGTTTCCGGTAACGAAGGATGGCTGTGGACAATTTGCGAGTATCGAGAGAGCCTCTTCGAATGCGCCGTCTTCATAAAAATCGTCGTAATTCAAGAAGCTGATGATGGGCGCCTTCGCCGCGCGTATACCCTTGTTCATCGCCTCGGACTGGCCGTCATCCGGTCCGGGAATAAAGCGTATGTGCGGGCATCGGCTTCGAAAGTCGGACACGATCCGCAATGTCCCGTCCGTTGAACCGCCATCGACGATGATGTGCTCGATGGTCTGGATGCTTTGAGCCATGACGTTTTGAATGCACGCCGCGATATAGCGCTCGCCGTTGAGGACTGGCGTTATGATCGATAACTGCGGCGAATCCATTATACCCTTGCGATCCAAACAATTTCCCCGAGCCATCTCTACCAAACCTCGCTACCTCTCGGCCGCTATCCGCTGGAGCAATGCGCGCTATGAAGTCAACCATCGCCTCACGGCTTCCGGCTCGGCGGCGGTAGTGATCACCAATTCCGTGGCAGCAGATAGATAGTCTTATGATGGGGCACCGGTTTCCTTGCAGCGGAAGGCGGAATCGATCTGACGGTCGATGAGTATTGATGCGAACGACTGCGGATCAACGGCTATGCGACGGTATGGGCGCCGCAACCCGCCATCTTTACGAGTCGCTGCAGCCGCCATTCCGTTGTCTGGAGTCTGCCCCAACCACCACCGCGAGGCCGTGAGAAGATAATGATATTTCGGGTATCGACAACGGACTTCCGCGATGCGCCGTTCTGCTATAAGTTGTTAAAAAATATCGTTTCTCGCCCGGCAGCGCCGATCCAGCCGGAAGCGGGGTCGATGATAATGACAGGGAGGTCAATACCATGCGTGTCGCGCTTTGGAAGGCAGCCCCAGCAACCGCATTCATGCTTGTGGGCTTCGGCCTCATGGGAATTGGCACGGCGCAGGCCGAGTTCTCCGACAACAAGATCAAGATCGGCGTGCTCGACGATTTCTCGGGGCAATATTGCGTCGGCGATTGCATGAGCCCGGTCAAGGCGGTGAAGCTCGCGATCGAGGATTTCGATGGCAAGATCGGCAACGCGCCGATCGAGGTGATCTATGCCGATCACCAGAACAAGCCCGATGTCGGCGTATCGATCGCGAACAAATGGTACGACACCGAGGAGGTCGATGTCATCGTCGACGTCGTCAACTCGGCAGTTGCGCTCGCGGTGCAGGAAATCGCGCACAACAAGGGCAAGGCCGTGCTCTACAGCGAGGCAGGCTCGGCCGATCTAACGGGTCCTGCGTGCGCGCCCTATTCCGCACAGTGGACTTACGACACCTATCAACTCGGCAAGTCGATCGGGGAAGCGGTGCCGACGCTCGGCAAAAGCTGGTTCATCCTCGCCGCCGATTACGCTTTCGGCAAAGGATTGGCCGCCGCGGTTCAGGCCAATGTCGAGAAGGCTGGCGGCAAGGTCGTCGGCACTGTCTATCACCCCTTCAATACCCAAGACATGTCCTCCTTCATGCTACAAGCGCAGAACTCGAAGGCCGAGGTCGTCGCGCTCGCCAACGCCGGCAGCGACATGTTTAACTCGATCAAGGCGGCGCATGAATTCGGTCTCGTCGACGCCGGCATCAAGATCGTGCCCTTGAGCCTCGACCTGCCGTTGATCGAGCCGGCTGGCGGGCTCGATTCGGTTCAAGGCATGATGGTGACCTTGCCCTGGTATCCCGGCATCAACCCCGCCGCAGAAGCTTTCGCCAAGCGGCTCGACGAGGTAAAAGCGCCGACCCAGTACATGTGGGCAGGCCTTTATTCCGCGGTTCATCATTATCTCGCCGCTGCCAAGGCAAAGAACACAGACGACCCGAAAGCGATTTTCGCCTGGATGCAGCAGACGCCGATCAACGACGAATTCGCCAATAACGGCAAGCTGCGCGTCGACGGCCGCATGGTTCATGACGTCTATTTGGTGCAGATCAAAAAGCCGGCGGAATCGAAAGGACCGCATGATCTCGCCAAATTGATCGCAACCATTCCGGGCGACAAGGCTTTCCGCCCTCTGGAGGAAGGCGGCTGTCCACTGGTCGGAAAGAAGGGCTGAGCGGATGCGGTCAGCGCGACGGCAATGAGCCTCGATGACCGACGAAATCCTGCTGCGCGCCGAAAGGCTCACCAAATCCTTTGCGGGCTTCGTCGCCATCAAGGATGTCAGCCTCGACATTAAGCGCGGAACGATTCATGCACTGATCGGTCCCAATGGCGCGGGCAAAACGACTTTTTTCAATCTCCTGACGCGCTTTCTCGCGCCGACGAGCGGCCGGATCGTCTTTCAGGGGAAAGACATCACCGCCGCGAAGCCGCATGAGATCGCACGCATGGGCATCGTGCGCTCCTTCCAGATCTCCGCCGTCTTCGCGCATCTGACCGCCCTCGAGAATGTGCGCATCGCGCTGCAGCGCTTTCGCCGCGACAACTATTTCTTCTGGCGCTCGGACGCGGCGCTCGCGTCGCTGAATGATCGCGCGATGGCCCTCCTGGCCGAGGTGGGACTCGACGGCCAGGCGGAGCGGCTTGCGGCCGAGTTGCCTTACGGCCGCAAGCGCGCACTCGAAGTCGCGACCACGCTCGCGCTCGATCCCCTGCTCCTTATGCTCGACGAGCCGACCGCGGGCATGGGCAGCGAAGATATCGGGCGGATCGTCGAACTGATCCGGCGCGTTGCGGCCGATCGCACGGTGCTGATGGTCGAGCACAATCTCTCGGTCGTCGCCGATCTATCGCATCGCATCACGGTGATGCAGCGCGGCGAAATCCTCGCTGATGGACCCTATCGAGAAGTATCACGCAACCCTGCCGTAATCGAGGCCTATATGGGCACGGGCGATGGCTGACGATCCGGTGCTCGCGGTTCGCGATCTCGACGGTTATTACGGGGAATCGCATGTGCTGCACCGCATCGATCTCTCGGTCGGACGCCACGAGGTTGTGACGTTGATTGGCCGCAATGGCGCGGGCAAAACCACGACGCTGCGTGCGATCATGGGCATTCTCCGCAAGCGCAGCGGCTCCGTGCGGATCAAGGGAATCGAGACAACCGCCATGCCGCCCGAGAGGATCGCACGCCTCGGCGTCGGCTACGTGCCGGAAGAGCGCGGCATCTTCGCGAGCCTCAACGTCACCGAGAACCTGCTGCTGCCGCCGCGGCTCCAGGAAGGCGGCACTGCGCTCGATGAAATCTATCGCCTCTTTCCCAATCTGAAAGAACGCGCGCGCAGCCCCGGCGCGCGCCTCTCGGGCGGCGAGCAACAGATGCTGGCGATCGCGCGCGTCTTGCGCACCGGCGCCGATTTCTTGCTGCTGGACGAGCCGACCGAGGGCTTGGCGCCGGTCATCGTCGCACAAATCGGCGAGGTGTTGCAGACGATCAAGCAGAAAGGGTTGACGGTGCTTTTGGTCGAGCAGAATTTCCGCTTCGCTGCCGCGGTATCGGATCGGCATTACGTCATGGAAAGCGGCAAGATCATCGATATGGTCGCCCGCGCCGAGATCGAGGGCAAAATGCGGCGGCTCGAGCAATATCTCGGTATTTGAGGAGCGGCTCTTGTCGGCAGGCGCGCTGTTCGGCCAACTTCTTCTGGGCCTTATCAACGGCTCTTTCTATGCGATGCTGAGCCTTGGGCTTTCGATCATTTTTGGCCTTCTGGGCATCGTCAACGTCGCGCAGGGCGCGCTCTACATGTTAGGGGCTTTCGCCGCGTGGATGCTTCTCACCTATCTCGGCATCGGATATTGGCCGGCACTCGTCCTCGCGCCGCTCGCGGTCGGCGCCTTGGGCGTTCTGCTCGAGCGCACGATCATTCGCCGCATCTACGACCTCGATCACCTTTATGGGCTCCTGCTCACCCTCGGCATCTTCCAGATCATTCAAGGGCTCTTCGTCTATTGGTACGGTACCGCCGGTCTCTCCTACCCCTACCCCCACGCTCTTACCGGCGGCCATAATCTCGGCTTCATGTTCTTGCCGAATTATCGCGCCTGGGTCGTTCTCATCTCGATCGCGGTCTGCTTCGGCACCTGGTTTGCAATTGAAAAGACACGGCTCGGCATGTATCTGCGCGCCGCGACCGAGAATCCGACGCTCGCTCGCGCCTTTGGCATCAACGTACCGGCGCTCGTTACCGCGGCTTTCGGCGGCGGCGTCGCGCTCGCAGGTCTAGCCGGGGTCCTCGCGGCGCCGATCTATCAGGTCAATCCGCTGATGGGCGGCAATATCATCATCACCGTGTTTGCCGTGGTGGTCATTGGCGGACTCGGCTCGATCCTTGGTTCGATCATCACCGGCATGATGCTGGGCGTGCTCGAGGGCGTCTCGAAAGTCTTCTATCCGGAAGCCTCCAACATGGTGATCTTCGCGATCATGATTCTGGTGCTGATGATCCGGCCGGCCGGCCTTTTCGGGACAGAGCGCTGATGGCCTTGGGCAATATCAGCGATCTCGCCGCGTCCGCGAAGCGCGCGCGGGTTGCGCGCGACCATCTCGTCTGGTCGGCGATCGGCGTTGTGATCCTCGCGGCGGCGCCCTTCGTCATTTATCCGGTCTTCCTCATCAAGCTCCTCTGCATGGCGCTCTTCGCCTGCGCCTTCAATCTGCTGATTGGCGGCGGCGGCCTCCTCTCTTTCGGCCATGCGGCGTTTTTCGGCAGCGCCGCTTATATTGCGGCTGAGGCGGCGAAGGTCTGGGGCTTCCCCTTTGAATCGGCAGTCCTGGCGGGGACGGCGACCGCGACGCTGCTCGGCCTTCTTTTCGGCGTCATCGCGATTCGCCGCCAGGGCCTCTATTTCGCCATGATCACTTTGGCGCTGGCGCAGGCGGTCTATTTTCTCGCACTGCGTCTTCCCTTCACGCACAGCGAGGACGGTATTCAGGCGGTGCCGCGCGGCTGGCTCTTCGGCCTCATCGACCTGCGCAGCAACCTCGCCATGTACTACACCGTCGCGGTGGTCTTCGTATTGGGCTATCTCTTGGTGTGGCGGACGTGGCGATCGCCCTTCGGCCATGTGCTGCGCGCGATCAAGGAAAATCGTGCGCGCGCAGTCTCGCTCGGCTACCCAGTCGATCGCTACATCCTCATGAATTTCGTCCTGTCCGCAGCGCTCTCGGGCCTCGCCGGGGCGTTAAAGGCGATCGCGTTGGGGCTGGCGACGCTCACCGATGTCGATTGGTCGACCTCGGGCAATGTCATTCTCATGGTCCTGCTGGGCGGGCTCGGCACGCTTTTCGGCCCCGTGGTCGGCGCTGCCCTCACCGTCACCATGGACGATTACCTGGCCGAGCTCGGCATCCCGGTTCCGGTGGTGGTCGGCGTCATTTTCGTCGTGATCATCCTCGTCTTCCGCCGCGGCATCGTCGGCGAGGCGCTGCGCCTCATGAAGCGCTAAAGTCGACCACCTGTCAGGAAGAGGACCGAGCATGTGGGCCATCTGCATCCATGGCGGCGCGGGACGCCTATGGGAAGCGCGCATCGCGACCGACTGCGCCGTTCTCGAGCAAGCGGTGCGCGGGGCGCAGCCGGAATTGGCGCGCGGGGCCGCCGCGATCGATGTCGTCGAAGGCGTCATCCGCATTCTCGAGGATTCAGGCGTGTTCGTCGCCGGCAAAGGCTCCTCGCCCAATATCGCCGGTGAATGGGAGCTCGACGCCTCGATTTGCGATGGCGCCTCGCGGCGTTGTGGCGCCGTCGCGGCAATGAGCGGGGTCTATCCGCCGATCTCGATCGCCCGCGCGGTGATGGAGAGAACGCGGCACGTTCTGCTGGCCGGCGCCGGCGCTGCCGCCTTCGCACGCGAGTGTGGCTTTTCAGAAATTGCGGATCCATCAGCCTTCTTCACGCCCCAGCGTGACCTGCGCCAGAGCCGGGGCGCGATCGACCATGGAACGGTCGGTGCCGTGGCGCTCGACCGCGCCGGATCGATCGCTGCCGGGACGTCGACGGGCGGCATCACCGGCAAGAGGCGCGGGCGCGTCGGCGACAGTCCCATTGTCGGCGCCGGAACCTGGGCCGATGACCGCGCCGGCATTTCCTGCACCGGCGAGGGCGAATTCTTCATGCGCACCGCCGCCGCGCATTCGGTCGCTTTGCGGCTCAAGCTGCAAGCGCTTGCGCTCGGCGATGCCATTGCTGCGACGCTCGCGGAAGTCGAAACACTCGGCGGCAAGGGCGGAATCATCGCCGTCGACAGCCGCGGTGATATTCAATATGGCTTCAACAGCGAAGCGATCCGCATCGGCATGGCCAATGCCGCAGGACTGTTCGACATCAGGGTTGCCCACGCTTCCTAATATCCGATCGCCCGCAACCTTTGCCACATCGCAGCCGTTCTGATGGGGCATGACGGCGCATTGGCTTATCGGGTGAGGTGATGGATTCTACTACGCCGAGCGCTATGCCGGTTCACGGCGCAGCGGATCTTCCTACCGTTCATGTCGACAGCTATAGCGCCGAGTTGCGCGACGGCGGCGATGCGCTGGGAAGCCGGGCGAACAAGCAGGCATTTTGCGCGATCCTCGATGATTGGCGCGAAAGGCTCGATAAAACCGGCGCCGACCCTTTGGGAGATCTCGCGACCGACGAGTTGAGCAAGAAAAAGCTGGAAAAGCTGTTGAGCTCCGATGACCTTGAGGCAGCGGGGCTCATCCTCGGCGCGATTGAAGAATTTGCCCAAGAGTTGGCGCGGGTGATCGGGCGCTTTCTCCGGCTCAAATCATGGACCGGCACACAGCGCATCGCCATCGGCGGCGGATTTCGGCGCAGTCGGATCGGGGAGCTTGCGATCGGGCGGGCTGCCGTGCTGACCAAGGCCGCCGGCCATAAAATCGATCTCGTGCCAATCCATCATCATGTGGATGAGGCTGGCCTTATTGGCGCGATCCATCTTGCACCGAATTGGATATTCGCGGGGCATGACGCGATTTTGGCAGCGGATATCGGCGGTACGAATATTCGTTGCGGCGTCGTAACCGTAAGCGCCGGCAAGAAGAACGCCCCCGCGGATGGCGAGGTTCGCCTTTTCGAGAAATGGCGACATATCGATGTGAAGCCATCGCGAGCGCAGGCAGTCGATCATCTGATCGAAACGCTCTCGCGACTCAGTGCGCAAGCGCGGAAAGAGAAGCTGAAACTCGCGCCTTTTGTGGGGCTCGGCTGTCCCGGCGTCATCGAGGAGGACGGCACCTTGAAAAGCGGCGGCGAGAACCTTCCGGGAAATTGGGAAAGCAGCCGCTTTAATCTTGCTTCCACGATTCGCGCGGGCCTGTCCGAGATAGAAGGCGAAAAGCCGATGGTCATGGTCCACAACGATGCCGTCATCCAGGGTCTCAGCCAGTTGCCTTTTATGCAAGACATCAAGCAATGGGGAATTCTGACGATCGGCACCGGCCTCGGCAACGCGCGCTTCACCAACTTATCTGATTGAGGCAATGAGCCGGAGCCTCTCCTTTGAATTGCCGCCGACGCAAGCCGACATCGTCGTCTCGCGAGCGATCGAGCATCACGCAACGCCGTTGGTCGAACGCGCCGGCAAGGTCCTGACGATCGCCGCCGACGAAAAGCCGTTGCTCGCCGCCGCGCTGACTTATTGGATCTATAGTCGCGCACAGTTCCGGCCGCGCACCCGCCGGCGTGCGGATCATCTGCTCCTCTGCACGGCCGTTGCCGCGGCATTGCCGCATCTGCTCAAGCACTTTGTCGCGCGCGAGCGTCCCGACCGAAAGCTCGTGCATGGCGCGCGGCACGGCATTCCGCGCTCGGGCGATCTCCGGCATTCCTTTCCATCCGGCCACGCCCTGCACCTTGGCGCGTGGGCTGCGGCCCTGACGCGCACCGCCTCCGCCCGGATCGCATGGATCGGCTGGGGGATAAGCTTGGCGCTTGCCAGCACGCGTCTCCTTGTGCTGGCACATTATGTGACCGATGTCCTGGGGGGCATGCTGCTTGGCGTTCTTGTCGAAGGCGGCCTTGCTCAGCGATATGACAAGCGCGACTGGAAAGGGTGAGCATCGATTATGGCCACCCTGCCATCATCTCCTTGATGAGTTTCGAGGGCCGCGCCTCGCGCCCCAATTGCTCTATCGTGCATTGCCGCGGGGCTTTATCGGGACGCCAGCGTCGAATCTTGGTGCCGTGGCGGAAGCGATGACCGGTGACTTGATCGTAACGCACCTCGACCACGAGTTCCGGCCGAACCGGTTCCCAGTCGCTCGACCGATCGTTGCTCCACCGGCTCGGGCCTCCCGGAGCGTTGCCGGTAAATCCCGGCGGGCCGCGAAGCGCCTCGAGCCGTCGCGTCAATGCCGCGCGATCTTCCATTGCAATGGCCGATGTGAAGCCGACATGGTCGAGCTGGCCGTCGTCATTGTAAAGCCCGAGCAGCAGCGATCCGACCTCGCGCCTCCCTTGCGCGTAGCGAAAGCCCCCAACGACGCAATCGGCGCTTCGCTGCAGCTTGACCTTGAGCATCGCGCGCTCGCCGGGCGTGTAAAATTCCTCGAGCCGCTTCGCGACAATGCCATCAAGCGCGCCGTGCGCGTTTTCGAGCCAGCTCGTGGCCTCGTCGAGGCTGCGCGTGAACGGCGTCAGGCGCAATCGGTGCGCGCCGCGCAGCTTGCGAAACAGGTGTTCGAGGGCGGCGCGACGCGCATGCAGCGGGCGATCGAGCAGGCGCCCTTGCGCCGCAGTCGCCAGGCAATCGAATAGAATGAAGATCGCCGGCGTCTCGGCGGCAAGCTTGCGAATCCGGCTCTCCGCCGGATGGAGCCGCATCTGCAATGCATCGAAAGAGAGCGTATCGCCGACTGGAATGGCAAGTTCACCATCGGCGACAAATGGCTCGGCGCCATTTCGCAGCATCGCGACGATTTCGGGAAAATAGCGTGTGAGCGACTTGCCCGATTTCGCCTTGAGCTCCACCCGATCTTGCGCGCCAAAGGCAAGGCAGCGGAAGCCGTCCCATTTCGGCTCGAATTGCCGGCCCGGATCCGTCGGCAGCGCTTCAACCAACCGCGCTTCCATGGGCTCGATATCGAGGGGAAGGAGAAAGCTCGGACGTTTTGTGCGCTTCGCGCCACGAGGGATGAGGTTTCGCTGTGTCACATTTATCAACGCTCCTCGCCCGTCTCGGTTGCGCTTGCTTCCCGCTGCGGACCGCCGGGTTCATCCCTATATTGGGTGAACCATGGCCGCCGAAGCTGCGCGTTTTGACTGGCTGAAAGCCACGCCGCAGGGGCTCTATTGCGAGCCCGGCGATTTTTTCATCGATCCGATCGCGCCGGTCGAACGCGCGGTCATCACCCACGGCCATAGCGATCATGCCCGTGCGGGCCACGGGGCTGTCCTCGCGACGAAGGAGACGCTCGCAATCATGCGTCAGCGCTTCGGAGAAGCCGCGGGACGGTCGCTGGAAGCGCTCGGCTATGGCGAGACGCAACGCCTCGGCGATGTCGCCGTTACGCTCGTCCCTGCCGGACATATTCTCGGCAGCGCGCAAGCGGTGCTCGACCATAACGGCACTCGCATTGTGATCTCGGGCGATTACAAGCGCCGGCCGGATCCGACCTGCCCACCCTTCGAGCCGCAGCCTTGCGACGTCTTCGTCACCGAGGCGACCTTCGGCCTGCCTGTCTTTCGCCACCCGCCGGATACGGAGGAAATCGACAAGCTCCTGCATTCGCTGCGCCTCTTTCCCGAGCGTGCGCATCTGGTCGGCGTCTATCCGCTTGGGAAATGCCAACGAATCATCACGCTGCTGCGCCGCCAGGGTTACGAGGAACCGATCTATCTCCACGGCGGGCTCCAGGCCTGCTGCGCGCTCTACGAGAGCTTCGGCGTGGCGCTGGGCCCGCTGCTGCCGGTCATCGGCACCGCGCGCGACGAATTGCGCGGCAAAATCGTGCTGGCGCCACCTTCGGCGCCGGCCGAGCCTTGGGCGCGCCGCCTGCCCGATCCGGTCGTCGCGCAAGCCTCGGGCTGGATGCGCGTGCGGCAGCGCGCGCGACAGCGCGGCGTCGAATTGCCGCTGGTGATCTCGGATC
>CAYMNX010000197.1:0-2994 GCA_964391905.1 uncultured Rhizobiaceae bacterium | reverse complement strand
CGCCGCCAGCACGCCGACGATCACCGCAAGGCAGAAGCCGATGAGGCCGATGAGGAATTGCAGATGCGTGCGATAGGGATCGATGCGGCGACGGCGCGCCGCCTCGAGCTCGTTGCGCAATTCGGTGACGGTAAGGCTCATCCCGATCCCCCCTCTCTCGCGGCTCTTTCTACCACCAAAGCCGGCGCCCGCGCGCCTCCGTTGCCATTTTGTTCTTGCGTCCGTCCGGATCGAAATGCTATGATTCGCGCATCCTCGAACAGGTCGCCCGGCGCTCGTGCCGGGCGATTTTGCTTTGGAGACCTCCCAAAACCCTCACCCTATCCCTCTCCCGCAAGCGGGAGAGGGGACGCTCTTCAGCATCGCTGCATCTTGCCCTCTCTCCCGCGAGCGGGAGAGAGGAGCTTAAACGGCTCGACGGAGCTTGCCCCTCTCCCATGAAATGGGAGAGGGAGGGACCCAACCCGAAGGGTTGGGAGGGTGAGGGCTCGCCCGCCACGCTCCACACGAAAGCATCGCCATGACACCGAAGCGGATATTGACGCCGAAGCAAAAGGCTTTCATCGAGCATTACGTCGCGCTGCGCAACGCCTCGGAGGCGGCGCGGCGCGCCGGCTATTCCGAGGCGCGCGGCCGGATCCTGCTGCGCCGGCCGCATGTGATCGAGATGCTGAAGCAGAAGGGCGTCACGATCGTCTATGGCCTCAACCCGCCGGGGCAGCAGCGCGCGCCGCGCGGCTCGTTCAAGCCGCCCGCGATGCGACGGCTCACCGCGCTGCAGCAGCGCTTTCTCGAGGAATATCTCATCGACGGCAATGCGACCAAGGCGGCGATGCGCGCGGGGCTCCCGGGCCGTGATCCGAGCTCCGCCGGCTCGAAGATGCTGCGCCGGAAAGCGGTGGCGGCGGCGCTCGAGCGCGAGCGCGAGCGCAGCATGGAGCGCACCCGCATCACGCGCGATCGCGTGCTGATGGAATATGCGCGCATCGCCTTCGCCGAGATCGGCGACATCGCCGATTGGGACGCGGACGCCTTCGTGATGAAGCCGAAGCACGAGATCGCGAAGCATGATCGCGCCGCCGTCGCCGAGATTCGCACGAAGCACGGCAAGAAAGGCGCGCGGACGCAGATCCGCATGCATTCAAAGCTCGGCGCGCTCGATGCGCTGGCGCGGCATTTGGGGCTGTGGGGCAAGCGCACGGCGATGGAGACGCTCGAAGAGAAGTGCCGCATCGACGGCCGCGATCCGCGCGAGGTGCTGCGCGAGCGGCTCTTTCGCGTGCTCGGCGCGGCGCCGGCGGCGGCCACGACGGCGGCGGAGCCGGACGAGACGAAGGATTGAGCGGCGCGCGCACCCCCCATGGCTTGAGACGGCGCGGGCGGCGCGCCACATAAAAGGCGCCCGACAAGATGGGCGGCGGGAGGAAGCCATGGCCATCGAGCTCAATCACACCATCGTTCCGTCTCACGACAAGGATGCGGCGGCGCAGTTCATCGCGCGCATTCTCGGCCTTGCCTATGAAGGCCCGCACGCGCATTTCGCGATCGTGCGCGTCAACGACCGGCTGACGCTCGACTTCGATCGCGCCGACCGCTTCGAGCATCACCACTACGCCTTCAAGGTGAGCGAGACCGAGTTCGACGACATCTTCGCGCGCGTGCGCGGCGAGCGCGTCACCTATGGCAGCGGACCCGGCGCGCTCGACGACATGGCGATCAATCACCGCCGCGGCGGGCGCGGCTTCTATTTCCGCGATCCCGCCGACGGCCATGTCTGGGAAGTGCTGACCGCGTAGCGAGGGGCGAGGCGCGATTCTCCAGCGCCGAGCCGTCGTGCGAAGCCAAATCAAGACGGCGTAGCACGCGTTCACCTCCCCCCTTGAGGGGAGGTCGACAACGCGCCAGCGTTGTCGGGTGGGGGGTCATCTTCCCACACCTTCGAGATTTTCCTCCCGCCCCCTCCCCAACCCTCCTCCTCAAGGGGGGAGGGAGACGGGTGCTCGAAGCGCTGCGCTCACAGCTCGAGGAACATCTCGAAGCCGCCGAAGATCATGCGCTTGCCGTCGAAGGGCATGTCGCCCTCCATCCCCTTCATGCGCGGATCGGCCATCACCTTGGCGTTGACGGCGTCGCGCTCGGCGCGCGAGCGATAGAGGATCCAGGCGAAGACGACGATTTCGTCCTCCTTCGCCTCGACCGCGCGCGGGAAGGAGGTGCGCTCGCCATAGGGCGTGTCGTCGCCGATGCACTCGACCACGGCGCGCGCGCCGTGATCCTTCCAGACGGCGGCGGCGGTGCGCGCCGCCGCCTTATAGGCCTCGATCCTCTGCTTCGGCACCGGGATGACGAAGCCATCGACATAGGTCATGAAACTCTCCTCGCTGGGGGTTCATCCCGAGGACGCGCGGGCGGGCGCCGCGCCGACAGCGCGCCCCGCGATTTTTTCGAAGGCGCCGCCGGCGCGATCACAAGGATGACGCCGATTTCATTTTCGCGACATCCTCGCTTTATGATTCCTCGGCGAACCTGTGGGCGGCATCAACTCTTCGGGAGGAGAAGGCGCGCACGGCGAGACACCGGACCCGTCACGCCACTCAGATGAACGACGATGCTCGCGCGACGACGATGCGGGACGGCGACCGCCCGCTTAACCCCGGCCGCGACCTTGATCCTCGCGCCGCTCCTCTGCGGTTGCAGCCACAGCGAGAGCCATGCGGCGGCGACGGTGAGCCACGATACGCGCACCGAGTTGCGGCGCGAGCAGGATTGCGCCGACCCCAAATGGAAGGCCGCCAATCTGGGGCTCTGGTACAATGTCTGCCACACCAGCCCGTTCTGAGCGCGCGGGGCTTCCCCGCGCGCCTTCTGACGAGGCCTCGCGCTTAGCGCTCGTCCCAGCCCTCGACGCGCACGAGGGGGCGCAGCGCGCGGGGAAGGCGGTCGAAATCCTCGCGGCTGACGCTGGGCGGGCTGATCGGCGCCGGGCCCACCGCC
>CAYMNX010000196.1:0-5382 GCA_964391905.1 uncultured Rhizobiaceae bacterium | reverse complement strand
CGAAGCGCGCGCCCGAGAGCTTGCCGGCCCGGGCGAAGTCCATCTGCTTCAGCCCTTCGCCGAGCGCGACGTGATCCTTGACCGCGAAATCGAAGCGCCGCGGCGCGCCGTGCTGGCGGACGAGCCGGTTGGCGGTTTCGTCCTTGCCGTCCGGCGCGTCCTCGGCGGGGATGTTGGGGATGCCGGCCAACACGGCATCGATCTCGGCTTTGAGGCGCGCCGCCTCGGCCTCGAGCCGCGCTTCCTCATCCTTGCTCTCGGCGACGCGCTGCAGCAGCGCCGTGGCATCGCCGCCCTTTCCTTTCACCGCTCCGATCTCGCGTGACATTTTGTTGCGCTCGGCCTGGAGCTGCTCGGCCTTCGTCTGGGCCGCGCGCCATTCGCGGTCGAGGGCGAGGATTTCGGGCGTCCGCGGCGGGAGGCCGCGGCGGGCCAAGCCGCGATCGAATCCCGCGGGATCGTCGCGAATGGCTTTGAGGTCAAACATCGAAGCGCTCGAGCCCTGATATGGCGGTTCTCTATACAACATCATGCCCGGCTTTTGGCCGGGCACCGTCTCTCCTTCCCGCTATTGATCGCCACGCCGCGACAACGAGATCGAGAATGACTTTAACTATACACGTTATCGATCTGTTTATGAAGTATTTTGCAATTCGGCGTCTTCCTCGGCTTGGCGCTTGGCACGCTGTTTCTCAACCAGCCGGCACGAAAGGATCGAGATCTCGAACAGCAGCAAGAGGGGGATCGCGAGCGAGACCTGGCTGAAGATATCGGGCGGCGTCAATACCGCCGCGACAACGAAGACCAGAACGATGGCATAGCGCCGCTGCTTGGCGAGCCAGTCGGCGGTGACGAGCCCGACACGCGCCATCAGAGTCAGCAGCACCGGCAGCTGGAAGGCGAGGCCGAAAGCGAGGATAAGGCGCATGACCAAGGTCAGATATTCGCTGACCTTGGGCTCGACCTCGATCGGCAAAGTGCCGTTGCCGCCCGGCGACTCGAAGCTCAGGAAGAACCGCCAGGCGACAGGGAAGATCACGTAATAGACGAGCGCGCCGCCCATCAGGAACAGCACCGGCGTCGCGATCAGATACGGTAAAAAGGCGCGGCGCTCCTGCTTGTAGAGGCCGGGGGCCACGAACATCCAGATCTGGCTCGCGATGATCGGGAAAGCGAGACAGAAGGCCGCCCAGATCGCAACCCGCAGATTGGTGAAGAAGGCCTCCGTCAGATCGGTGTAGATGAGGTGGCGCCCCGCCTCGCCGCCGAGCGCGTCGGCGAGAGGCTGGGCAAGAAAATTGTAGATGGTCTTGCTGAAATACCAGCAGGGCGCGAGCAGCACCAAAACCGCAAGAGCCGAATAGAGGAGGCGCTTGCGCAACTCGATCAGATGATCGAGAAGCGGCATTTTCCCCGCTTCGAGTTCGTCCTCACGGTCGGTCATCGCGCTCACGACCCCTCGCCGCTACTCTCACCGCGGCGGGAAGAGGAATCTGACGGATGAGGAATCTCTTCCACGGGTTTCGCTTCGATCGCCGCCGGCTCCGCAGTTTTTTCCGTCACCTTCGGCTTCGGCGGATCAATCAGCGGGTTCGCGAGGACCGGGTCCGTCAGCGAGCGCTGGATATCGCCGCCGGGATCGACCGTCCGATGGATCTCGCGCTCGATATCGAAATTCGTCGCCCGGTCGAGCTGATTTTTCATCTCCTCGAGCTCGGCCTCGCGC
The DNA here is from genome assembly GCA_964391905.1 of uncultured Rhizobiaceae bacterium. Classification (GTDB taxonomy): domain Bacteria; phylum Pseudomonadota; class Alphaproteobacteria; order ATCC43930; family CGMCC-115725; genus CAIKMD01. Next base: position 3,656 of record CAYMNX010000196.1, on the reverse strand, counting down.
ACCATCTGATCGAGGCTGCCTTGGAACTCTCGGGCGATGGCACGGGCGCGATGCACCCATTGCCCAACGAGTCGCATTACCCGCGGCAGGTCTTTGGGGCCGATGACGACGAGCGCCACCACGGCGATCAACGCCAGCTCCGACCACGCAAAATCGAACATCGACTACGTCACTGCCTGGCTTTGGGGTTTCCAGCGCGGATCATGACAAAAGCCCCGCACTCCCGCAACGCGGGGTCCGGTCGCGGCCGCCGGGCGTTTAGCCGCCGTCGCTGTCCTCCGCCGCTTCTTCGACCATCTCGGTTTCCCTTTCAGCGGCCGCTTCACGATCCGCCGGCTCCTCGTCCGCGCTCACCTCCTCGGCGGTCTCCTCCTCGTCTGCCGATTCCTGGTCCGCACTCGCATCCTCCGTCGGCGCGTCGGGAAGGCGGCCGCCGATCACGGCGAGATTGTCGGTCAGGGTCGCGGTCGGCCGCGGCCCGATCAGACCGGCGGCGCGCAGCTCGTCGACACCTGGCAAATCATTGAGGCTCGCGAGGCCGAAATGCATGAGAAACGCCTCGGTCGTGACCCAGGTGACCGGCCGGCCGACGGTCTCCTTGCGGCCTTTGGGCACGATCCAGCCCGCCTCCATCAGCGTATCGAGCGTGCCCTTGCTGATCACGACCCCACGAATTTCCTCGATCTCCGCCCGCGTCACCGGCTGGTGATAGGCAATGACGGCGAGCGTTTCCGTCGCCGCGCGCGACAATTTGCGCCCGACCTTCTGGGTCAGCTTCAGCCGCGGCGCCAGATCGGGCGCGGTGCGGATCGTCCACCCGCCGGCAACCTGAACGATGTTGACGCCGCGCGGCGCGTAGAGCGCACGCAACTCCTCGACCAGAGCCGCGACGTCGGTTCCTTCTGGCAAGCGTTCGGCGATGCTTCTCTCATCGAGCGGAGACGGCGCCGCAAACAATAGGGCTTCGACCAGCCGCAAATCTTCGCTCGAATTGGGGGAATCGGTTTCGCTAAGGCTCATGACGGCTCTTGTGGTGGACTACGCAAATAGATGGGACCGAAGACGCTGTCCTGGCGCAGCTGCAGCTTCCCCGAGCGCACCAGCTCCAGCGTGGCAACGAAGGTGGCGGCGACCGCCGAGCGCTGCACCAGGCCGGGCGCGAGGCCGCGCGGCAGGAAGCTCGCCAGCGTGCGCCAATCGGGCATGCGCCCCAACACGCGCGACAGACGCTCGAGCGCGTCGTCCATCGAATAGAGCTCGGGCGCCTCGATATGAAGGATGCCGGTCTCCTTGCGCGAGCGCTCTTCGCCATAAGCCTTCAAGAGGTCGTAGAGCGTCGCCTCATAGACCGGCACGAGCACGCGCGGCAGCCCTTCGGGCGCCCCGCGCGCGAAGACGTCGCGGCCCAAGAGATCGCGCGCGAAGAGTTGCTGTCCGGCCTTCTGCATGGCTTCAAGGCGCAGCAGCTGATGCGCCAAGGCCGCGGCCATCTCCTCGCCCGACGGCTCCTCGGCCTCGGCCGGCTGCGGCAGGAGGAGACGCGATTTGAGGTAGGCGAGCCACGCCGCCATCACGAGATAGTCGGCGGCGATCTCCAAGCGCAGCTTGCGTGCCGCAGTGATGTAGTCGAGGTACTGATCCGCGAGCCGCAGGATCGAGATCTTGGTGATATCGACCTTCTGCTCCCGCGCCAGCGTGAGCAGCATGTCGATCGGGCCTTCATAGCCCTCGAGATCGACCACGAGCTCGGCGCTCGGCGGCGGCTCCGGTCGTTCCATCTCGAATGGCTCGGTTTCGCTCATACGCCCGTCAACCAAGAAATGCCCTGCAGCAGCAACGCGACCGGTTGTTGGATCAGATAGCCGACGACGTTGAGGTTCATATGCAGGCGATCGCCGATCATCGGCAAGAAGAATAATAGCGTGATCAGAATGAGTATGCCGTAGCGCTCGACTCGCGCCAATGGAATGGCGAGCATGTCCGGCAGCAACCCGACCGCGACTCGACCGCCGTCCAACGGCGGCAAGGGAATCATATTGAAGACGGCAATGATGACATTGAACAACACGGAATTGACGAGATTGTCCTCGGTCCAGCCGCGGAGAAAGGGTGGCAGAATCGCCGTTCCCGCCAACAGGACGGCCGAGACGAGGGCAAGCGCGATATTCGTGCCGGGCCCCGCGAGCGCCACCCACACCATGTCGCGGCGCGGATGATTGAGCTTGTCGAAACGCACGGGGACGGGTTTCGCATAGCCGAATATAAAGCGTCCGCCCGACCCCAGCAGCAGGATTAAGGGCAGGATGATCGTGCCGATCAAATCGATGTGCCGTATCGGGTTGAAGGTGACGCGGCCCATCTTCCACGCCGTATCGTCGCCAAGCTTGTAAGCGACATAGCCATGCGCCGCCTCATGCAAGGTGATGGCGAAAATCACCGGCAAGGCGCCCACGGTCAGCATCTGGAGAACGTCGGCAATCTCGGGCGGCATCAGGCCTGTCCTGCAAGCAGCGCGGCAAAGCGTCGCTCGGCGGCGAAACGGTCGAAATTTCCCGGTGCCTGGCGGCGCGCTTCGGCGCCGGCCAGGCGTCGCCTGGCGGCCTCGTTTAGGGAACCAATTGCCGCGGCAATTCCGCTCATCTCAACCATATCGCCATTGCAATGCAGCACCAGATCGCAACCCGCTTCGAGCGCGCCGCGCGCGCGTTCCGGCAAGCTCCCGCCCAGGGCCTGCATTGAAAGATCGTCGGAGACAAGCACGCCGTCGAAACCGATGCTAGTGCGAATCACCTTAACCACGCGTTGCGACAAGGTAGCCGGCCGCTCCGAATCGATCGCGGTATAGAGAATATGGGCAGTCATTGCCCAGGGTATAGAAGCGAGGGCGCGAAACGGCGCAAAATCCGACGAGTCGAGCGTGGCGCGATCGGTCGCAACCACCGGCAACCCTCTATGGCTGTCGACATTGCCGCGGCCATGGCCCGGAATGTGCTTGATGACCGGCAGGACGCCGCCCGCCATGAGCCCGTCGCAAACGGCGCGCCCGAGTTCCGCCACCGCCGCCGGGCTCGTGCCCCAGGCACGATCGCCAATGATCGGATCGGCCCCTGGAACGGGCAGGTCGATGACCGGCGCGCAATCGACGGTGATCCCCAAGAGCGCGAGATCATCGGCGATGAGACGGGCACCGAGCCACGCCGCTTCGCGCGCGCGCAAGCCTTGAAGCGCGGCGATTTTGGCCGGCGCCGGGTACTCCGGCCAATGCGGCGGCTTCAGCCGCGCGACGCGGCCGCCCTCCTGGTCGATGAGCACCGGTGCATCGTCCCGTCCCACCGTGTCGCGCAACGCCGCAATCAAGGCGCGCAGTTGCGCGGGCGTTTCGCAGTTGCGCTGAAACAGGATGAAGCCAGCCGGATCTGCTTCGCGAAAGAACTGGCGCTCGGCCTCGGTCAGAACCGGTCCGCTCAATCCAAAAATTGCGGCGAGCGGCGGCCTAAGGCTTGACAAGAATGCACCCGACATTGCGGCTTTTGAGCGCGGCGCAGCTTCGCGCGGCGTCGGCCGCATCGGCGATCGGTCCCGCCTGGATCCGGTAGAACACACCCTTCTCGCCAAGCTGGACGCGCGTGATGGTGACGCCGAGCTTGCTCAGCACA
>CAYMNX010000195.1:0-12783 GCA_964391905.1 uncultured Rhizobiaceae bacterium | reverse complement strand
CGACGATCTCGGTCGGCACGGTCGTCACATGCATGATCGGGAAAAAGCCGGTGCGCTTGTAATAGTCGATCTCGACGTCCTGGTAGTTCGGCCAAAGCCGCTCGACGCGGCGGTCGCCCTTGGCATGGGCCTCGAACACATTCGGCATGATGATGGCGTCGACCTCGCCTTCGAGCGCCATTTGCTCGACATTCTTGCCCTTGGGCAGAACTTCGATCTTCATGGTCGGCGCTTGCTCGGACGCCTCATCCGGATCCTGGATCACCCAGGTGATCGAGCGATGCGGCGCACCATGCTCTTCCAAGTGAGCGCGCATCCAATAAGCCGCGGCGGCGCCGATCGAGCGACAGGCGATGCGCTTGCCGGCAAGATCCGAAGGTTTCTCGATCCCCTTGCCGGTATTGATATAGATGAAACCGTGGCGAAAGCGGCGGTGAAGGAAGACGGGGATCGCCGTGATGTCCTCGCGGCCATGCGCCTTCTGCACCACATAATGCCCGCCATTATATTCGTTGATGTCGCAAGCCTTGCCATGCGCGACCTGATCATGGATCGAGCGCGTGCCGGGATAGGCGCCGCGCACGAGCTCGATGCCTTTGGGCTGCACCCGGCCGTCATAAAGCGCGCGAACGATATCGTAATCGCCGGTCATCATGGTGAGGCGCAGCTTGCCCGCGGCGAGCGCGGGCTTTTTCGCTGCTGCCTTGCGGCCTGCGCTCTGACGCAAGAGTTGCCGCGCCGGCTTCTTCGCGGCACCTCTTTTCATCCCCGTTTTCGTCGCTGTCTTCTTCGTCTTCTTCGCCATCGCTCCCTCGCCTTTTCTTGACCCGCGTCGTCGGTGTAAAGCAGCGGTGGCGCCGGTTCAAACCCTTTCTCGCCGGACGCGCCTTTCGTGCGCAGGTGCGCCCGCTGGCGGCGCTTCCGCTGCCGCGCTCTCGCTCACCGCTTTCCGTGGCAAGCGGACCGCGGCGACCGTTCCCTGGCCGGGCTCGCTTGCGATCGTGATCGTGCCGCCGTGTCGCTCGACGATTTGCTTGGCGATGGCAAGGCCGAGTCCGGTGCCGAAATTCTTGGTACTGAAAAGCGGCTCGAACACCTTGTCCAAGGCGTCACGAGGAATTCCCGGTCCGGTGTCCTCGATCGTGAAATCAAAGGCGTCGCCGCTGACGCGGCTCGTGACGATGATGAACCGCTCTCGCGGCGAGTCGATCGTGGCAATCGCTTGCGCCGCGTTCTCAATGAGGTTGATCACGACTTGACGCATCCTCTCCATATCGAAACGCGCCTGCTCGCCGGGCGCCCCGAGCTTGCGGATCAACACGACATCGGGCGGCAATTCCTGCTCGTCCAGGATCTCGCCGAGCCACCGATCGACAAGGACGAGGGTACGGTCGAGCTTGCGCATGCCTGTATAGTCGAGCAATTCGCCGATGATACGGTCGCAACGCGCAACGCTCCGCTCCATCCGCGCGAGGGGTCGCTCGAGCGACCAGCCGCCGCGGGTCGCGGCATCCTTGATCGTGTAGAGTGTGTTGCGGACAGCGCTCAGCGGATTACGCAGCTCATGCGCTACCGAGGCCGTCAACTGACCGAGCGCCGAGAGGCGTTCGCGCCGCAGGAGCTCGCTTTCGACGCGTAGCTTTTCCCGCGCGTTGTCGCGGAAGATGCTGAGGGCACCAGCCAGCGCGCCGATCTCATCGTTGCGATGAATGAAGGGAATATCGCAATCGAGGTTACCCTCGGTGACCGCTTGCATCGCCTCCGTCAGTCGCGCGATCGGCCGCGCCACCTGCCTCACGACATAAACCATCGCGAAGACGCCAAGGCCCAATGACAAGGCGGCAAGAAAGAGGGCGAGGTAGAAATTGCGTGCGGCGATACCCGCCTCGCTCACCGCGTGGGCTTGCGTCAGATCGAAGGCGGTGTTCGCCACGTCCATGATCGCCGCCAGCGCGGGATTGGTCAGCTTGACCCAAATGCTGCCGGAAATCGGAACCGACTCGCGCGCCGCCAGGGCATCGAGAAGCGCTTGGCGTCGCGCGCGCAGTTCGCCGAAATACATGACCCGCACCGCCTCGACGGCGGCGCGCAGGGGCGCCGGCGTTTGCGGCAGGCGCGCGTCCGCTTCGATCCCTTTCCATGCCGTCTCGATACGGCCGGTCTGGACGGCAAAGCTAAGCTGCTGCTCGACCGGCGGCGCTTTGCCACTGGCAAGTACGGCGCCGACCATGAGCCGGTCGAAGCCCGCGGCATCGCGCAGCATCCAGGCGAGTTGTTTAACCTCCATCATCTCGGTGATGAAAGGATCCGACCGGCTCATTTCGCCCGAAACGAGATCGGACAGGGCGTCGATCGCTTCGACGAGCTTGCCGTCGCTCACCACCCAATTCGGGCCGAGATCGCTCGGTCGTCGATCTCTCGTCAGCTGCAAGGCGGCGTCGACGTCGCCTCGCAGCCGACGTAACCCGTCGTACTTGGCGAGAATCTCGTTGAGCGCGGGTCTGGCTTCGGCGATGCCGGCCGTTTCCAGCTTCGCGGCGGCTGCGGCGAGCGAGGTTTCGGATTGCCGGCGAAGAGCGGCAATATCCTCGACCGTCTCGCGATCGACGATGCCGGGCATTTCCAGCGCGGTATTGACCGTGCCGCGCTCCACTCGAAGGTTCTGCATGGCGGTAAACAGGTCGCGGGATATGCCCGCGCGCGCGAGCACCTCGCGCGCCGCCTCGTGACGCAGGAAAGCGCGTTCGGCGGCGACGACGAAAATCACCGCCAACAGCGACGCCATGAGACCCGTAATCGCCTGGAGAAGAACGGAGACCGAAAGACCCTTTTTGATCGCGCGCATGGGGCCGATGGTACGGTCCGAAGCTTAACCAAGCTTTAACCATAAAGCTTGACGATCATCTCCAGCATTCGATGCGGACGACGAAGCCGCGCGCACGCGTTAGTATTTCCGCAAGCGTCAGCGCTTCCCCGCCCCGCGATTCCTCGTGACTTGCCCCGTTGCGGCGCAGGAATTCGACGATCGCGCGCCCTGGAATGCCAAGACCGATATCGGTCAAGTTGAGGCCGGTGGCGCTGTAATAGGCCGCGGAATTGAGCTTCGCATTGACGATCCCGACGACCCGCCCCAGCCGATCGAAGATGGGGCCGCCGCTGTTGCCGTGGCGCAGATCGGCGCGCATGACGATATGGTTGCTGCCGCCGATATTGACCGCGCTTTGCAGCACCTTCCCCGGAGTCGCAAGCGGCTCGAGGGGCGGCAATCCTTGATCGGGATAGCCGATGATGGCAACGAAAGTGTCGGGAAGGACGGTTCCAGCGGCGGGAAACTCGGCGGTCGCGCCGGTTTCGGTATTGGCTTTCAAGAGGGCAAGGTCGAGGGCCGCGTCGATCGCCGCCACTTGGGCCGAGATTTCGTCGTCGATACCGACACGCGCGGTCAGCGCGTTGCAATGGTCGACGACATGATTGTTTGTCAGGAGATGCCCTGAATCGTCGGTATAGAAGCCGGTTCCGAGCGACACCATCCGCAACCCGTCAGTCGACCCCAGCCCTCTGCGGCTGAGCGCTCGCTTGACCTGGCTTTCCCGCTTTTCGCGGATCGCCCGAGCCTCTTCCTCGCTGACGATCTTGCCGTGGCACTCGCTCGCGAGAACGCGTGCAACGGTGTCGCGCGCTGCGTCATAGCAATCGACCACCGCTGACGATGATGCGTCGCTCTTTTGCAATGTCGTGTCGTCGGCGCGCGCCTTGCTCGTCGCCACCGCGGCGATCGCGAGCGCGACGACAAGGTGCAGAACCTTTTCCATACGCTAAAGGAAAGCGCCGGGGGCGCTGAGCGCGTTTTCGACGAGTTCGCGCGTGATGATGGCGTAAGCCTCGTCGACCGAATCGATGCGGTGGAAGAGATTGAGGTCTTCCGCGCTGATCGTGCCATGGCGCACGAGCGCGTCGAAATTGACGACCTCGTCCCAGAATTTCGTCCCGTAAAGCACGATCGGCATGCGTTTGCGCATTTTGCGGGTCTGGACCATGGTCAAGATCTCGAACAACTCATCCATCGTGCCAAACCCGCCGGGGAACAAGACGACGGCCTTTGCCAGATAGACGAACCAGAATTTCCGCATGAAGAAATAGTGGAAATGGAAATGGAGCTCGCGGCTCACATAAGGGTTGTTGAATTCCTCGTTGGGAATCGAGATCGTCAAGCCGACATTGAGCCCCTTGGCCTCGGCGGCGCCGCGATTGGCCGCTTCCATGATGCCGGGACCGCCGCCGGTGCAGACGACGAAGCGATGCTCGTTATGCTCCAATTTCTTCGACCAGTCGGTGAGACGCCGCGCCAATTCACGCGCCGCCTCGTAATAGGCCGACATCTCCAAATTGCGCCGCGCGACCTCGACGCCTTTGCCCGATTTCTCGGCTTCCGCAAGCGCGTTCGTGGCGGCTTCCTGCGACAGCAGCCGGGCCGAGCCCATGAAAACAATCGTGTCATCGACGCGAAGCCGCTTAAATCGCGACAGGGGCTCGACATACTCCGATAGGATGCGAACCCCCCGTGCCTCGCGGCTTTCAAGAAAGCGCCGATTGAGGTAGGCCTTGGGAGAGCCTTCTGATTCCTTTGCCAAGAATGCCTCGATAATAGAAGTTAACCGCGCGCTGATTCTGCGACGTGCCGCGGAGTTTGACAATCGACGATAAACGGCAGGTCTTAATGTGGCGCAAATAATTCGTGCGCTTGCGTGCGGGCAAAACAGGCGTCGCCGCCATCGATGGGTTTTCTCGTCAGCCGGAGAGCGGCTCGACAGCATCATCGCCCTGGAATAGGCTCGCCTTAAAAATCGCGTCGCTCGCGACGCTTAATTCCGGGAGGACGCTTGATGCTTCACCACCTGCGTTGGGCCGCCTTGGTCGCAGTAGCACTCGGGATCGGTTTGCCGGGCGCTGATGCCGCCGAGCCTTATGAGATACACGTGATCGCGACAATCACGGGGCCGAGCGCCTTCGTCGGCCAATATATGAAGCTCAATTTTGCCGCCTTCGAGGATTGGGTCAATCAATCGGGTGGCATCAATGGCAGGCCGCTTCATTTCGTCCTTGGCGACAATCAGAGCCAGCCGCAGATCTCGGTGCAGCTGGCGACCGATGTGCTGGCCTCGCACCCCGCGGCGATGATGGTGACGGGGCCCGTCGCCAACTGCGCCGCGGTCGTGCCGCTGCTCGCCGATGGGCCCGTCACCTGGTGCAACTCACCGGCGCTTCATCCCAAACGCGGCGGCTTCGCCTTCGCTTCGGGCCCCGACACGCTCGACGGCATCAACGCCGTGCTGCGCTATTTCCGCATGAAGGGCTTGACCAAGATCGGCGTCCTCAACAGCACCGATGTCACGGGCCAGGATGCCGATAAGGCAATCGAGGCCGATATGAAGCTCGCCGAGAACGCGCCGATGCAGATCGTCGCCTACGAGCATTTCAATCCCGCCGATCTCACCGTCTCGGCGCAGATCGAGCGGATCAAGGCCGCGGGCGCTCAAGCGCTGATCGCGTGGACAACCGGCTCGCCGGCCGCCACTGTGTTCAAGGGAATGATTCAAGCGGGCCTCGACGTTCCGGTCGCGCCGACCGGCGGCAATCAAGTATTTCAGCAATTGGCGCAATACGAAGGCTTTCTGCCGAAAGGTCTCGTGCTGACCTCCGCGCTCTTTCCGCCGCATGACGGGCTGCTCACCCTCGATCCAAGGGTCGAGAAAGTGCAGCACGAGATGTATGCGATCCTGGCGCAACACGGTCTCAAGGCCGACAACAACACGGCCGATACCTGGGACGCAGCGCTCATCACGGTAACGGGCTTGCGCGCTTTGGGGCCTGACGCCAGCGCGGCGCAGCTTCGGCAGTGGATCCTCGCGCTCAAGGACTTTCCCGGCATCAACGGCATTTATGATTTCACCAAGTTTCCGGATCGCGGCCTGAGCCACGATACCTCGGCGCTGGTGCGCTACGACGCCAAAGGCCCGGATGGGCCGCGCTGGCAATGGGTCAGCGAAGTCGGCGGCGCGCCGCTGAAAGATTAGCGCCGTGCCGCGATCCTAGGCCGCTTGCGCGCCCTGCAAAGCGGCGACCGTCGCCGGCCAGCCTTCGCGCACGCTCGGGTATTTGGGCCGCCAGGCGGAATGCTCGCGCAGCTTCCGATTCGAAATGCGCAGCGAGCGCGCCATGGTCTCTCCGACCGATCCCATGATTGCGCCGATCCAGCGCGGCGGCAGGACGGGTGGTTTTTCACCGAGCGCCGCGGCAAGCGCATCGAAATAGTCGCGATGGCGCAGCGGCTCGTCGTCGACGACATTGTAGGTTCCCGCGGGAAGATCGAGCGCCGCCAGCACCGCGCTCGCGGCATCATCATGTGAAACCGAGGAAATGAAAGCATCGCCTGCGCCGGGAAGCGCGGCATAGCCCTTGTGCAGCAGCTTGATCATGTCGATGACCTGCGTCGCATCAGGCCCGTAGAAGGCGGCAAAGCGCAGGATCACCCCGGCGGCACCGCTCGCCGAAAAGCGCAGCGCCGAGTGCTCGGCATCAATGACGCTGCGATTGTAGCGGGAGGGCGACAAGGCGACACTTTCATCGATCCACTCGGCGCCGCGATCGGGGTAGGTCAGCGCGAAGGATTCCTGGATGAAGCGTGCAGACCCGCCTTCGAGCGCCGCGTCGACAAGATTGGCGGAAGCGACGCGGCGGATGCGATCGTTCTCGTGCCATGCCCCCGGAAGGAGCATGCCGAGCGAACTCGATGGGATATGGGTGGCGAGATTGATGACGACGTCTTTTCCCACCATGAGCGGAAAAAGCGCCGGACGATCGAACAGATCGACATGGATCGCTTCGATCCCTTGGCCTCGGACGGCGTTTGCCTTTGCCGGCGAATGAACGAAGGCGGTGACGTCGTGACCCGAAGCTACGAGCGCCGGTAGAACTCTGCGGCCAATGACGCCGGTTGCACCGGCAACAACGATGCGCATGAACAACCTCCCGCCATGAGGATTTCTCATCTCATTTCGCGGCAAGCGGCCCCGGCAAGCGCCGCTCTAAAACGCAAAGATTCTAGCTCTCGTATGCCTGTTCCGGCGCAAAGAGCCGCGCGATACGCCGCGTTGCGCCATCCGGCGCCTGAGCCGTTGCCGCAGTGGCATGGGCCACGGGACGAGGCGCGGGCGCTTCCCACTCGGGGTCGGTGCGCAACACCTCGACGACGGCAGCGCCGATCCAGCGCCAAGCTTCCATCACCCGCGGCTCACCGCGATGCCTTGCCTTGAGCGCTTGATGCGATGCGTAGCTTATTGCCCGCTCGCCATAGCGCCCGATCAATATCTCAGCGAGAGCGCGAACGTCGCGTTCAACTTCCTCTGGCTGTTGCATGACCCATGCCCGCGAACGAAATCCCCTGAGATCGGGATCAATTCTAGAGTTAGGAGTAAATACGGCGATAATGAGATCGTTGTGATAATTTTGTGCCCGCTGTCTGTCATTGCTTGCGATGCAGATCCGACACGCCAGGACCTGTGACGCGCAGGCCGCCATTCGCCTTCTTGCGCTCGCAGCCGGCCGCCATCGCCTCGTAGGCCAAGGCTCTTTCGATGTAGCAGCGCTTCAGCGCCCGATGTTCGACGCTCTCGGCGGTCTCGAGCCATTTCTTTGCCATCAGTCGATAAAGTTTCGCTCGGTCCATCCCCCGTCTCCACCCACTCGCCGCATGTCGCCATCGCTTGGCCGATGGCGCAGCCTCGCCACGCGGCAGACGTTCGGTCGTGCCGAAAGCTTGGTCTATACGTAGTGTTACTGACGAGAATCGCGAGAATCCGGCTACGCGACAACCCAAATCAGTGTAGACTCTGCTAGAGGCGGAGCAGTCGCTCGGCGTTGCGGTGTGCGATTTTTTCCTTGTCGAGATCGTTGAGCGAAAGCTGGCGGAAGAACTCCATGGCAACGGTATTGGCCTCATAGGGCCAGTCGACCGCCCAGAGAATATTGTCGGCGCCGAGGGCCAGGAGGGTGCAGACGAAAGCGGGCTCGTACCAATTGCCGCTCGTCGTCACGACCAGATTGTCCTTCAGATATTGCAGCGGCGTCTTTTTCAGGCCGCGCCGCGCGGCGGCTGGGTAGCTGTGATCATGCAGCCGATGCATTGCAAAGGGCAGGCCTTCACCCAAATGCCCGAGAATGATCTTGAGCGTCGGGTAGGCATCGAAGAGCCCCGAGAACATAAGCCGCAGGAAATGGCAGCTCGTGTCGATGGCAAAGCCCCATGGCGAGCCTTGCAATTCCTCATACTCGCCGAAATAGGCCTGGGCGACCGCTGGATGCGGCACGGTAGGATGCAGATAGATCGGCACACCGAGCGCCGCCGCGCGCTCGAAAATCACCCAATATTTCTTCGCATCGAGAAACGAGCCTTGCTGATGGCCGTGGATCATCGCGCCCTTAAAGTCGAGCTTTCGCACGGCGCGCTCGAGCTCTTCGGCCGCGGCGTCGGGATCGGCCGTCGGCAAAGCGGCAAAACCCGCAAAACGGTCCGGATGGCGGCTTACCGCTTCATGGAGCCGATCGTTGGCATCGCGTGCCATTGGGATCGCGATCTCACGGCCAAACCCTTGCGGTCCCGGCGCACCGAAAGACAGCACTTGCATATCGACGCCCGCCGCATCCATGTGACGCAGCCTTTCCTCGCCGAGATCGGAAAGCTGCGCTGGAATGTCGTGCCCGACCTGCTGACTGCGGCTTGAAATGAAGAACTTGCGATACTCGCTCGCGCCGACATGCTGGCGATACATCGGTGTGGTGAAATGCTCTTCAATTGCGATGATCTTCATAGCGACTCCCCAACGGGTGTAGCCCGGTTAGACACATATTTGACACGGGTCGGTGCATCTCCTGCCCGCCTCCATCACCAGAGTATCATTGCGTCACCGGCAGGTGAAATGTAACGTCCCGAGATATTCGCGACATCGTTACTTGATGACGAGCGAGAATGAATTCGCGAAGTCTTGTTGACATCACCGAGCATATTTTTGCCGCCGCGATGGCGCCTGCCGCATGGACCCCGGCGCTCGAGGCCATGACCGACCTTTTCGACGCCGATCATGCGGTGCTTGTCGCACGCGAGAGCACGAGCGGCGAGGCCCTTGTCGCCGCGAGCGCCCGCCTCGACGAAGCAAATTTCCGCCGGTTTTTGTCCCCAGAAGCGATGCGTTTGATGGAGCCATATCTTTGGGCAATCCCGACGGGAACAGCCATAAGATGGTCGCAGCTTGCGTCCGATCGCGAGATCGAGCTCAGCCCGTTCTACAACGAGATCGTGCGCCCGGCGAATGGGTTTTATGCCGTCGCTAGCCGCCAGGAAGGTCCGGCTTTTACCGTTTTTCTCGCGATTTGCCGGCCGCGCGCGGCCGGCGATTTCGCCGCGAGCGATTCTGAACGGATGCAGGCGCTCCTTCCCTCCCTCGCCACCGCGCTGGATCTGCAGTGTCGTTTACACGCAACCGAGCAGCGTTACGCCGGCCTCGCCGGCGTACTCGACGGTCTCGACAGCGCCGTCATCGTGACCGACGCACTGGCGCGGCCGATCTTTCTCAACCGCGAAGCCGAGCGCATCGCGGCCGAAGATGACGGACTCGACGCCGATCTCACGCGGCTTGCCGCAAGCGAGCCGGAGGCGACGCATCGTCTGCACGAGGCTATTACCTACGCCGCGCGTGAGACGGCGATCGAGGGACGACGGCTTCGGCTCGAGCGGCCGTCCGGACGGTCCCCCTTGTTGCTGCATATCTTGCCGATTGCGCGCCTCGGCACCGGCTTGTCCGGACTCTCGGCACCGCGGGTCGCGATTTTCGTCAAGGAGTCGGATACGCCGCGGGCGATCGATCGTCGCGCCATAGTCGATGCGTTTGGATTGACGGCGCGGGAGAGCGAGGTCGCCGCGTTGCTCGCGCACGGGACCGATCTCCCCTCTATCGCCACCGCCTTGCAGATGAGCTACAGCACCGTACGGACGCATCTTCTGCGCGTTTTCGAGAAAACGGGAGTCCACAGCCAAGCGGCGCTCGTCGCACTCCTCTGGCGCCTCGAAGCATCTCCCTCTGAGCGCCGGCTTTCGAACGCTTAAGATCATAACGGTCGCGGCACAAGCGAGGCGCGCCTCTTCTATTTCTTTGCCGCCGCGTAGGGATAGATCAGCGCGCCGGTCTTGTGCTCCGCGGGCCAGACCACGACCTCTTTCGCGGTGTCGCGGAACTGGTCGATGTTGTTACCGGTCACGCCTTGGAACTGAGTGAAGACAAGACGCGGCTTTTTCCATTCACCGTCGGGACCGAAGGCGACGTCGCCGACCACGGTCGCGACCGTGTGATCGTGGAGATAGCCGGCGATCTTATCGGCATCGAGGCTCTTCGTCCCCTCAACCGCCGCCGCCAGGACTTGCGCCGCGGCGTAGCCGAACGGCACGAAGCCATAGCCCAAGGGATCCGTGCCGAGGCTTTGTGCTTGCGCTTGGTAGCGCGTCATCAGCTCTTTGAGACCGGGGAAGTTGAAGGTCGGCGCCGGCACGAACACCTCGTTGCTGATGAAGCCGTTCATCAGCGGACCGAGCTGGCCCTTAAAGACGGTTGCGGTCAGGCCGATCATCGCGCCGCCGATCATTTTGGGTTCGAGTCCAACTTCGTTGGTGGCGCGCACGATCCCGACCGTGTCGGGCGGATAAGCGCCGATGAAGACGATATCGGGATTGGTCGCCTTGATGGCACGGACGATCGGCGCGAAATCGACCGTGTTCGGTGGATAGAGCCGGTCGTAGACGATCGAGAGTCCGGCCGCCTTGGCGTTCTCGCGCGCACCATCGGTGGTGGTCTTGCCGAACTCCGCATCCGCGCCGACGATGGCGATCGTTTTGGGCTTCGGATTCTGTACCTTCGCGAGATCGAAGAAGCCCTCCGTGAACGCGGTCTTTGCCTCGTGTCCGATCGGCAGGATGGAAAAATACCGCGAGTACTGGAACTGGCTGTTGGCGCCGAGACCCATCATGCCGACCGTCGCGAGGTTATGCTGCATCAACACCGGCAAGGTCGCGGCGATCACGTTGGTGCCGTAAGGCCCGATGACGAGATCGACCTTGTCGACCTCGATCAGTTTCGTATAGATGCCGGGCGCATTGGCCTGGCTGCTTTGATCGTCATAATAGACGAGCTCAATGGAACGTCCGAGCAAGCCACCCTTGGCGTTCTGATCGTCGCGCCACATCTCGAGCGCCGCCAATAGCTGCTTGCCGTTGACGGCGCTTCCGCCGGTCAAGGCCATGCTGAAGCCGATCTTGAGCGGCTCGGCGGCGGCAGCAGCGGCACTGCTCGCCATGAGCAGCGCGAACAACACGGCGAGAAGATGTTTTCGCATCACGGACGTTTCCCCCGATACTTGTTGTATTAATTGATGCGAGCTTAATCCGCCGCCTCCATCGCTTCAATCGCGGATCTTTCCGCCGCGATCCTTGGGCTACAACCCAAGCCGCATCGGGCCCTTCGCCTTGCGTTTCATTACCGCCGTTTCGTGGTAAAAAGGGTGCGCGGGGGATGGAAGGACAGTAAACGCCATGATGTCTCGCGTGATGGCCGTTGTCGGCCTCGCACTGACGCTATCGGCCTGCGGTGAGCAGCAAGGACCCCGCCCGCCGCTCATCAACAGCGGCAGCTACGATTGGACGGATCAGGTCCGCGACGCGCGAGGCTATCCCCTGCCGGGCTGGGCCAATGCCATCGGACCCAATGCCGGAAGCACGGGCCCCTTCTAACAAAGTCATATAGCACAGGTCGCCCGCGTCGCATCGCGATTGGTCGGCCCCTCTGATTTTTTGCTTGGGCATGCGACCGACGCGGAACTCCGCAACCGAGGCCGCGTTGAAAGTGGGATAGTTCCAATTCGCATCTTGGCGGATCGGGCGCGGCCTCACGCGGGGCCGACAGGTCGAACGCGTCTCCACATCACCCCGGCACAGGAGTTTCCACGATGTTCATGCATAACAAGCGGCTCATGTACACGGTCCGTGTGAGTGAGCCCGACCCGAAGCTCGCGACCCTGATGCTCGAGCAATTCGGCGGGCCGCAAGGCGAGCTCGCCGCGGCGATGCGCTACTTCACCCAGGCCCTGTCGGATGACGATCCGGGCCGCAAAGACATGCTCTACGACATCGCCACCGAGGAGATGAGCCATCTCGAAGTGATCGGCTCGATCTTCTGCATGCTCAACAAGGGCATCAAAGGCAAGATCGCCGAGGGCGCCGAGGAAGCCGCCGATCTTCTCGCCGATATCACGCGAGGCGGCGAGAGCCACACCACCTCGATCCTCTATGGCGGCGGCGCCGCGCTCGTCAACTCGGCGGGCGTGCCGTGGACTGCTGCCTATATCGACAGCATCGGCGAGCCGACATGCGATCTTCGCTCCAATATCGCGGCCGAGGCACGCGCGAAGATCGTCTACGAACGGCTCATCAATGTCACCGATGATGCCGGTGTCAAGGAGGCGCTGGGCTTTCTCATGACGCGCGAGGTCGCGCATCAAAAATCCTTCGAGAAGGCGCTGTACGCGATCGAGCCGAACTTCCCGCCCGGCAAGCTTGCGCCGAAGCAGGAATTCGCGAGCGTCTATTATGACATGTCGCAGGGCGACAGCGCGCCGCGCGGGCCTTGGAACTCCGGCCCCCAATGGAAATATGTGAGTGAGCGGGACGAGCAATGTGCCGTT
>CAYMNX010000194.1:0-6085 GCA_964391905.1 uncultured Rhizobiaceae bacterium | reverse complement strand
AAGTGGCAAAAAGACAATCAGCAACATGCGCAGCGCTTTTATGCGCTTACGCATGCCACCAAGACCAACCGTATCACTCAGCGACGTCATTCCTCTCTCCAAAGGCGCCCGCGCCGGCTAGACCCCCTTCACATAGAGGCGAATGCGTCCCCCGATAATCGGCATTTCGCCGCAAAGCCCATTCGGTGAGCCGAAAAGCATGCGTTCAGGTTTTGACAACCATGCCGGAGCCCAGAAAGAAGCCCCGGCCTCCACGCGGAAATGGAGGCCGGGGCGAGGCTCGTCGGGGGACAAAGACGAGCCGTAGACTCGTGTGAGGGATGCTTGTTACATCAGCAAATTGCGCGGGTTTCTTTCATCCATGGATATAGGTCAGCGGCATCCGATCGATAATCGACTATTCCCATATGGGTTGTTTGGAATCAGCGAATAATGCCTCGATCCACGCCGGCGTTCAGTCACCGGCACGCCGGCGATGATGCCGAACGATGCCGATACCATGATTAAACGACCGCACGGCGGTATTGGGTCGGGGTTTGGCCCGTCAATTTGTGAAACGCCGCGGTGAAAGAGCTTGTCTCGCTAAACCCGACCGAGATTGCGATATCGGCAATGGCAAGATCGGGTTTTGCCAGGAGGATCTTTGCGCGTTCGATCCGGCGCACGGTGTGGAACCGGTGCGGCGGCACCCCAAGAGATTCCTTGAATGAGCGAGAAAAATGGAATGGACTGAGCCGCGCCAGCTCGGCCAATTGTGCGAGCGGGATCGATTGATCGAGATGCGCCTCGATATAGTCGGTGACCCGCTTTTGTTGCCAGCCGGCGAGCCCGCCCCGAGCAACCGGCTCCGCGACGTTGCTGGCGTTGAGACGCATCAACTCGTGCAGGAGGACGACGATCAACGCTTCCGCGTAGAGCCGGTAGCTCTCTCCTTCGGCGGAGATGAGTCCTTTAAGCTTGAGCGCCGTCTGCCACAGGCCGTTGTCATCGAAAAAGAGCCTGGGCTTGAACTCGGTTGTGCTGAAACCTGCCTCGGGATCGAGCAACGGCGCCCCGGGGTCGATATAAAAATACGTTACCTGCGCCAAGCTGCGCGGATTCTGCCAACCGTGAAAGTGATGACCAGCCGGGATGAAGCTGAGCTTGCGGCTGAAATTCTTGAGTGTGGATCGCAGCAGCCCCTCGACCGCAGTCTCGCCATCGTACCGCTCCCCTCGCTCGGCTGCGATCAACAGATGATGAGAACCAACGAGACCATATGTGAAAGGGGTCCTTTGGGTGACCTCGATTGTTTCAGCTGTAACGCCACGCCAGGATGCGGTGCGGCGACGGACAATCTCAGGTGGAGTGAAGCTTACGGATGGTGAAGACGGTGCGTGTGGCGCCGTCACGAGGTTGAAGCCATCCATCATGCTTCACCTTTCGCCGGCGAAACCAAGAGATATGCATCGTGCATGAATTACCTCCGAGCAACAGCGGCAGTCGCTGAAACCCATCCGCCTCGTTTCATCTGCGCAACGCCATCGTTGATGTTGCGCCGCAATAAATCTCTTTCAAGACCCAGTGAATTAAATGTGAATTAGTTCTGCACCGCACACCTTCGGATGGGCGGACACACGCGATTGTGACCTCGGCGGATGCGGCTTAGGCGCCGTTTCGGCTGGGACAGGCGATTTCGATCACGCAGCCCGGACCGGGACCATCGCCAATGGTCAGCTCGAAGCCATGCAGTTTCACGATCGCCGCGACCAGGCTGAGTCCGAGACCGATGCCTTGGGTGTGCCGGCTTTTGTCAGAGCGATAGAATCGCTTGATGACCGCCTCGCGTTCGGCCGCTTCGATTCCGGGTCCGTTATCGGAGATCCGGACGACCGTCGCGTGCGGCCGTTGCATAACCGTCATATCGATTTGGCCGCCCGCCGGCGTGAATTTGACCGCATTGTCGACGAGGTTGGCGATCGCTTCAAAGAGCAAGTCGCGGTCGCCCCGCACGGCGGCAGAAGTCATGATCTCGGCCCGCAATTGCACGCCGCGGTCCTCGGCGATCGGCGCATAGAGCTCAGCCACCTCCTCGACGATCTCCGCCAACTCCACCCTACCGAATCCGGCGAGGCGCCGTCCGTGCTCGATCTCGGCGATGCGAAGCAACGCAGTAATGATCGCCAGCGATTGATCGAGCCCTATGATGGCCCGGTCAACGACGAGCTGAAGCTCTTCGCGGCTTTGCGCATTGTCGCGGCCGCGCTCGAGAATGGCTCTAACCCGCGTGAGCGGCGTGCGTAGATCATGCGCGATATCGTCGCCGACTCCGGCGATTTCGTGAATGAGCTTTTCGATCTCGTCGAGCATCCCGTTCACGATGGCAGCGAGCTTATCGAAAGGATCGCCGACCTGACGCGTTGGAAGCCGTTCGCGAAGGTGGCCGGCCACGATGCGCTCAGCAGCGCGCGCCACCTCTTCGACGCGCGTCTGGCCTCGAGCGCTCAGCACGAAGCCGACGACGATGGAAAGGCAAAGCGCGGGCAACGCGCCGAGGGCGAGAGACCTGCCGACGATCTCCGCCATCTCGCCGATCTCATCGATATTGTGGCCGAGGACGAGAAGGTCGCCATTCGGCAAACGACGCGCGACCGCCCGGATCTTTTGCGCCTCGCGTCCACTGGCGTCGATCCGCACGGCTGCCACATCCCGCGGCGGCGCGCCGGCATCGAGATTGGCAGGCACGCTCTCGATGTTGCCCTCTATTCGTTGCCCGGCACCGGTGAAGAGACCGGCTAGCTTGACGCGACGCGGGTCTTGCCGCAAACGCTCGTCGAGCGCATTGCGCCTTTCCGCTTCCGAGGCGTTCGCGATGCTTCCGATTTCCTGTGTCATCGCCCCGTCGATGCGCATCGTCATGTAGCGCGCTGCTTGCCAGTAGACGAAGCCGAACAACAACAGGGTCGAGAGGGCAAACGCGCCGGCGACCGCGATGGTCCAGCGAAAGGTCGTCGAGCGAGTGAATTCAGCGAGCTGCACGGAGGATGAAACCGACGCCGCGCACGCTCTCGATCATGGGCGTTTCGCCGGGAGCGTCGACCTTGCGGCGCAATCTGCCGATATGCACGTCGACGAGGTTGGAGTCCGGAACGAAGCGATAGTTCCACACTTCCTCAAAGAGCATCGCGCGCGTCACCATCTGTCCCTCCCGCCGCATCAAATACTCGAGAAGCCGGAACTCGCGCGGCAGCAGGTCGATGCGGCGATTGCCGCGTCGCGCCGTGCGCTCGATCAAATCGAGCTCGAGGGGGCTCACGCGCAGCGTCGTCTCCCGCGTCTCCACGGGTCGCCGCAGCAGCGCCTCGAGCCGCGCGACGAGCTCGACCAAGACAAAAGGCTTGGCAAGATAGTCATCGCCGCCGGCGCGCAACCCGCGCACGCGGTCGTCGACCGCGCCCAACGCACTCAGAACCAGGACCGGCACGCGATTTTGCTCGCGGCGCAGCGTCTCGATGATGGTGAGGCCGTCGATTGCGGGAAGGAGCCGGTCGACGATCATCACATCCATATCGGCGTGGCGCGCCTTGTCCAAGCCGACATCGCCGGTCTCCGCCCGTTCGACATCGAAACCACGATCGGTGAGTTCCGCCATAATCTCTTCCGCCGTCTCGTCATCATCCTCAATGATCAGGACCTTGGTCATTTCTTATTATCCTCGACGGCTGCGATGCGGCTCATTCGGCGGGTTGTGACGCCGGGGACGAGGCAACGCGACGGCTCGACAGCCAGACATTGACGCGGTCGAGATAAAGATAGATGACCGGCGTCGTGAACAAGGTCAGAAGCTGGCTCAAGATCAGACCGCCGACCATGGTATAGCCCAGCGGCTGGCGCAGCTCGGAACCGGTGCCATGTCCAAGCATCAGCGGCAGAGCGCCCAGGAGCGCCGCCATCGTGGTCATCAAAATGGGACGGAAGCGCAAAAGGCAGGCCTGGCGGATCGACTCCTCCGGCGTGAGATGCTGCACGCGCTCGGCCTGGATGGCAAAATCGACCAGCATGATGCCGTTCTTCTTCACGATTCCGATCAGCAATATCATGCCGATGATCGCGATCACGGTCAGATCGAAGTGAAAGATCGTCAGCATGAGCAGCGCACCGACGCTGGCCGAAGGCAGCGTCGACAGGATGGTCAGCGGATGGATATAGCTCTCATAGAGCATGCCGAGAATGATGTAGACGGCGATGATCGCCGCCGCGATCAGCAGGGGCTCGCTCGAGAGCGAGGCCTGGAATGCCTGAGCGTTACCCTGGAATGTGCCGACGAGCGTCGAGGGTGTGTGAAGCTGGTCCTCGGCATTTGTAATCGCCTGGGTCGCCTCGCCCAAAGCGACGCCGGGAGCAAGATTGAAGGACAATGTGACCGCTGGGAATTGCCCCTGATGATTGACGGATAGAAAAGCGGTCGGAATCGTCGTCCATTTCACGAAAGTTGCGAGCGGGACCTGCCCGCCGGTCACCGGCGAATTGACATAGATCTGATTGAGCGCACCGACCGAGTTCTGCAGCTCCGGCAGGACCTCCATCACGACATGGTAGCTGTTGAGCTGGGTGAAATATTGGGTGACCTGCCGCTGGCCGAAGGCATCGTAGAGGATGTTGTCGATGAGCTGCGGCTGAATGCCGAACCGCGCGGCCTGATCGCGGTCGATCGTGAGCGTCAGCGTCGCGCCGCCGGTCTGCTGGTCGCTGGCGACATCGCGCAGCTCCGGAAGCGTCTTCAGCTTGTCGAGCAGCTTCGGCGCCCACTGATTGAGCTCGTCGATATTGGCGTCTTGCAGCGTGAATTGATATTGCGTTCGCCCGACGCGGCCGCCGACGTTGAGATCCTGGGAAACCTGCATGAAAAGGGCCGCGCCTTCAATATGGGCGAGTTTTGGCTGCAGCCGACGTATCACCTGATCGGCGACGACATCACGCTCGGTCCGAGGCTTCAGCGATATGTACATGCGCGCATCGTTTTGGGTTTGGCTGCCGGTCGCGCCGAGGCTGATCGATACGGTATCGACCGCCGGATCGCTTTGAACCACCTTTCCGACCTCCTGCGCGCGACGCGCCATCTCGGCGAAGGAAATGTCCTGCGTCGATTCGATCGTCCCGATGATGAAGCCGGTATCCTGCTGCGGAAAGAAACCCTTGGGAATCGTGATGAAAAGATATCCCGTCGTGAGCAGCATCGCGATGAAAACGGCAAATGTGACGCGGTGATGCCGGAGCGCCACGTCGAGGGCGCGGCGATAGCCGGCGAGCAGTCCGTCGAATATGCGCTCCGAGAAGAGATAAAGCCGGCCGTGCCGGATCGCGGCTTCGCTTCGCATGAACCGCGAGGACATCATGGGCGTCAGCGTCAGCGATACCAATGCCGAAATCAGAATCGTGACCGTGACCGTGACCGAGAATTCGCGGAAGAGCCGGCCGACAATGCCGCCCATCAGCAGCAAGGGGATAAAGACGGCCGTCAGCGAAAAGCTGATCGACAGGATGGTGAAGCCGATTTCACCCGCGCCCTGGACCGCGGCCTCCATCGGCGCCATGCCGTCTTCGATATGGCGGTGGATGTTTTCGAGCATCACGATCGCGTCGTCGACAACGAAGCCGACCGCGATGGTCAACGCCATCAGCGACAGGTTATCGAGGCTGTAGCCGAGCACGTACATGACGCCGAAAGTGCCGACCAGCGCCAGAGGGACGGTGATGCTCGGAATGATGGTGGCCCAGAGGCTGCGCAGGAAAAGAAAGATCACCATGACGACGAGCGCGGCCGTCAGCATCAGCGTGAACTGAACATCCGAGACCGAGGCACGAATGGTCTGCGTCCGATCGCTGAGGATTTGGACCTTGACCGATGGTGGAATTGACGCTTGCAGCTGCGGCAATGCCTTCTTCACGAGGTCGACGGTTTGAATCACATTGGCGTTGGGCAGCTTGAAGACATAAAGCAAGACCGCCCGCTTGCCATTCGCCCACGCTGCCAGCTTCGTGTTCTCCGGTCCCTCGACCGCGCGCCCGATATCGCGAATGCGCACCGGGCCGCCATTGCGATAGG
>CAYMNX010000193.1:0-5872 GCA_964391905.1 uncultured Rhizobiaceae bacterium | reverse complement strand
CGCGCTCGATAAAGCCAAAGGGTCGCGGCCGCTCAAGGCGATGCGCCGCGACCTCTTCCGCAACCCGCTGCGGCGCGACGAGGCCAATCGCTACGACGCGCTCGTCTTCGATCCGCCGCGCGCCGGCGCGCAGGAGCAGGTCAAGATGCTGGCCTCGGGCAAGATCCCGCTGCTCGTCGGCGTCTCATGCAACCCCGCGACCTTCGCGCGCGATGCCCGCATCCTCGTCGACGGCGGCTATCGGCTCGAGAGCGTCAAGGTGATCGACCAGTTCATCTGGTCGCACCATGTCGAGCTGGTGGCGGCTTTCGCCAAGCGACATTCTTGAGCTAAGCGCCGCCTTCGCGGCGTGCGGTCGTCCAGCCTTCGCGGCCGCTCTTATGGTCGCCGAGATTGGGATAGCCGTAGGTCGGCACGAACAGCTCCTCGATCGGGATTTTCTTGGGGATCATCGCCTGCTCATGGAGATAGGTGACGAGCGCCTCGAGGGTCGGGCGGTTCTCTTCGACGCCGTAGGGCCAGAAATCCTTGCCGAAGACTTTGTCGATCTCGTGAAAATCGGCGACGAGCCAGGGCCGCATGTAGCGCAACGCACCGACATCGCGCGCCTTTTGGATCGCGAGCGCGCGCGATTCGCAGCACGCGGTGTAGAGGCTCGTCGCGACGAACGGATATTGCTCGTAGACGGCGCGCTTGATCGCGAGCACATGCATGATCGGAAAGATCTTGGTGCGCTTGTAGTAGTCCGCCTCGACCTCGCGGAAATTGGGGAAGAGGCGCTGGATGTTGGGGTTGCGCCCGAACGGCTCAGGAATCGTGGCGGTGATCACCGCGTCGATGCCGCCATCCTCGAGCAATTGGTTGAGCGACTTGCCGCTCCTGTTCTGCTCGATATCGATATTCTTCAGGAGCGGCAGCACGCTCGGCTTGCCGTGCGTGCCGGGATGCTCCATCGCGCCCTCGACCCAGTGGATGGTCGAGAGATCGACGCCGTAATCATGCTGCAAGAAGCCGCGGATGAAGACGGCCGCGGTCTGCACGTAGAGCGGCACGCCCACGCGGCGGCCTTCGAGATCCTTCGGGCGCTTGATGCCCGATTTCGTGTTGATGAAGACGAACTGGTGGCGAAAGACGCGCGAGATCGGCACCGGCAGTGCAACGAACGGCGAATTTCCCGCAACGAGCTTGGTGATGTGCTCCGAGAGCGACATCTCGGATGCATCGAATTCGAGCCCGCCGCCCATGCGGTCGAAGATCTGCCGCGGATCGTCCATGACGAGAAAATTGAGATCGATGCCGACCGGCTTGACCTGGCCGGTATAGAGCGCGTGCATGCGGTCGTAGAAGCCGCAGGCGAAGGTGATCGGAAGATTGGACATGAGAAAAGCCTTTCTACAGCGCGGCGTTCGCCGCCGGTCTACTCCGCGGCGAGCGCCGGCGCGCGCAGCGCGCCCGTGGGATTGGCCGAGCCCTTGATCTGGTCGCCATAGGCATCGAGCCAGTCGCGGCTTTCGGGCGCGACGTAATCGCCGCCATGAGCGCCGAGAAAGATCTCGCCATTCGCGGCGCCCGGCGGCGGCGCGCCTTTTTCCTGAAGCTCGCGCAATGCGCGCAGCATGCGCTGGCGCGTGCGCGTGATCATGAGATCGCCGATCGTCAGATGCTCGATCCCATGATCGACGATCGGCCCCATGCTCTCGGTGACCGCCTGGTCCTGGAGATGGACGCCCTCGATGCCGGAGAAGGTGAGATCGCGCTGGCTCTCGCGGTCGATGCCGTAATCATTGCTCTCGTTCTTCGCGAGCCGCCAGCGGCCATACCAATCGGTCGTGTTCGGCAAATAGTCGAAATTGACCGAGAGCCCCGCGACCTGGTTCTGCGGCGGTGCGCCCGGCGCGGTCATGTTCTTCGTCCAGAAGAGATGCATGAACATCGTGTGCGTGTCATCCATCGGGACCCACGCACGCGCCGTGACATTGGTGCCGAAGCTCGCATTCGGAATCATGGTCCAGAACGGGAAGAGGTAATGCGCGACGCGGTAATAGAGATTGCCGGGATCGGCGGGGCGATAGGCCGCGTACATCGTCCCCCATTCCGTGTCGGTGCAGTGATAATCAGGCGCGCGGTCGCTCAAGCGGTAATGCAGCACGCTATCGGCCGGGTAATCCTCGGCGCGCGCCTTGCCCTCATGGAGGAAGCCGAAATGCGAGGTATCGATATCGCCCTCCAACGCCTGCAGCCAGTTGCAATGGCGTTGCGCACAGCGGGTGAAGACTTGGCCCTCGGGCAAAAGCAGCGGCTCGAGCGCCGGAAAAGGCGGGGCCTTGTCATGCGCGCCCATATAGGTCCAGACGATGCCGTTGCGCTCGACCGCCCGATAAGCCTTCGCCTTGATCTTGTGCGCGAAGGAATGGCGCGGCTTCACATTGGGCATGTCGAGGCAATTGCCGTCGACGTCGAATTTCCAGCCGTGATAGATGCAGCGGATGCCGCATTCCTCGTTGCGGCCGAGGAAGAGCGAGGCGCCGCGATGGGGACAGCGATGGTCGAAGATGCCGACACGGCCCGCGCTGTCGCGAAAGGCGATGAGCTTCTCGCCAAGGAGCATCAAGCGCAGCGGCGGCCCATCGGCAACGATCTCCGACGACAGGCAGGCCGGAATCCAATATTCGCGCATGAGCGCGCCCATCGGCGTGCCCGGCCCGACATGCGTCAAGAGCTCGTAATCGGAGGTCGATGCCATCGTTTCTCTCCCGCCATTATCGGCTGCCGCGTCGCGCCGATGTCTCGCCCGTTTCCGGCCTTCTCTTCCTGGCCCATCGATCTTATGCGGCTGCCGCGGCGAGCGCCAGCCGATTGGACGCGCTTTGATCTTGGTGCCCGCTCGTCGCCTCGCCTGGTATTTGCACAAAAGCGAGCCATGCGGGTCCGAGGGAGGAACGCCCATGGGAATTCGCCACCGCGCCTTGCCGGCGGCGGCGCTCGCCGCGACGCGCAGGCTGACGCCGAGCCCGCCGTCCCGACCAAGGGGGGCGACCGAGAATATCGCTGCCTTTAACATCGATGCCGCGCTCTTGAAGCCCGAGGACAAGCCTTCCTCTTAAGGACGGGCTCTATACCGACGAATCCGCGCGGTAGCCCCGCCGCAGAGGCTTTTGTCGCGGGCCATGTCGAAATAGAATCGGCGCCTGCGATGATCGGCGCAAGGGAGGAGGCTTGTGACAAATCCGCAAACCGCCAGCAGCCGCCTGCTCGCCGGACGGTGCCTCTGCGGCACCGTCCAATATGTGGTCGCGGATGAATTCGTCTATGCCGCGAATTGCCATTGCTCGAATTGCCGGCGCGCGACGGGCTCGGCCTTCAAGCCCTTCGCCGGCATCGCGTGGGAGAAGCTGCGCATCACCCAAGGCGCGGATGAGCTCATGATCTTTGGCGAGGAGAAGGGCCACGACGCGCATTGCAAGCTGTGCGGCTCGCTTCTCTATTCGTTGGTCCGCGACGGCGCTTTCGTCCACGTCACCCTCGGCACCCTCATCGACGATCCCAGCATTCGCCCGACCTGCCACATTTTCGTCGGCTCCAAGGCGCCGTGGTACACCATTACGGACGACCTGCCGCAATACGAGGAGCATGCCGTGCCCGCCGCGCGGGCGCGCTGAAACCCTATCGGACCGCTTGCCCTCGCCCGCCCGGCCCTCTACTAGATGCGTCGGGTAGAAGTATTGGGGGAAACGTCATGGCCTTGCGCCGCACCACCACGATTGGATTGATTGCCGCCGCTCTCCTGGGCTTTGCCGGAACGCCGCCGGCGCGCGCTCAGCTCGTCGATTCGACGATGGCGATCCCGGTCTACAGCCTGGGCTTCATGGTCGAGATGTACGCGCAGGACATGAAGCTTTATCAGAAGCACGGCGTGAACATGAAGATGCAGCAGATCAACGGGCTCGGCACGATCAATGCCCTGATCGCGGGCAGCGTCGATTTCGGCCAGCCCTCGGGCGTGTCGCTGATCCGCGCCGCCGCGCGCGGCCAGCAGCTCCTGGCGATCGTGAATTTCACCAATCGCATCGTCGTCCAGGTCGTGCTGCGCAAGGATCTCGCCGAGAAAGCTGGCTTCGATCCGAAAGCGCCCCTCGAGAAACGCGCGCTCGCCTTGAAGGGCCGGACCATCGCGGTCGATTCGGTGAACTCCGTCATCGACGCCTATCTCGGCCTCTTGGCCAAGCGCAGCGGCTTCACCCATGACGACATGCATGTGGCGCCGATGGAGCCGCCGGCCATGATCTCGGCTTTCGCGGCCAAGCAGATCGACGGCTTTGCCATGTCGCTGCCTTGGACGTTGCAGCCGGTCGTCGAGGGGACCGCGGTGATGGTCGCGAGCGGACCCGACGGGGATACGATCGGGCTCGACCCCTTCGCCAATACGGTGGTCGCGGCGAAGCCCTCGACCTGCGAGGCGAAGCCCAAGCTCTGCGAGGCGGTGGGGCAGACTTTCGTCGAGGCGACGGCGATGATGCACGCCAATCCCGACGCGGCGCGCGAGCTGTTGCAGAAACGCTTCCCGACGCTCGATCACAAGGTTTTCGCCGCGTCCTTCGCAACCGAGCTCAAGATGACGGCAAGCCCGCCGGTGCCGACCGAAAAGTGGCTCGAGAACACCGACAATTACAATATCGAGGCGGGGCTGATGAAGCCGGAGGAGAAGTTGTCCGATTACAACAAGCTCTTCACCGACAAGTTCGTGAAGTAGCGCGGAGTCGCGCGGCGCCTCACGACGGCCACGTATTTTTAACGTGGCTCCTCGTAACGCAAGCTTTACACTAGCCGCCGTAAAGTCGTATCTGGGTTAGTCTGCTTGTCGGGGATTCACATGAAGAAATCCGGGATCGTCAGCCTTCTCATGCTGGGCAGCATCGCTTCAGCCAATGCCGCGCCGCTCTGCTACCGCGCGGGCGATGTCGAGGCCGAGCACGCCATGCAGTATCAGGCGAAGCTCATGGTATTGAGCGATACCTGCCGCAGCGATTCCTACGGCCTGTTCCTGCGACACAATTCCGACCTGATCGCGGCCTACCAGCACCAGATGATCGACCATTTCCGCCGCGCCGATGCGCGGCACGGCACCGACAATTTCGATCGCTACCTCACCCGCCTCGCCAATGAATACGCGCTCGATGCGGGACAGCAGCAGCTGCAAACGCTCTGCGCACAATCGGCGGATTTCCTCACCAAAGCGCCGAATTTCGGTAAGGACGAATTCCGGCAATTCGTCGCCGCGCAGGCCGCCGCGGATCGCTCGCCCCGCTCGCGCTGCCCCGACGATCGATTTCAGGCCTCGGGACGCTAATCGCCCCCGCTACTTCTTCGTGCTGGGGTAATCGGCCTTGGCACGCGTCAACTTCTCGGGGTGGACGATCGTTTTGTTCACCGCCGTGCGCGCCGCCGCGAGATTGGCGAATTCGGTATCGGCGCCGTCCCGCTTCAGGACATAGACCGCCGAGACGGTTCTTGCCGCCTTCTGATCGGCGACGGTGCGCTTGACGATGGTCCATTCGGCGCGCCGCGTCGCCCCCTCATTGGCGGGATCGGCGACATCCTCGAAGCCGCGGTCGACGACGGATTCGAAGGAATAGAGCTTCGGCTCGGGCTTCTTCCGGAAATCGTCGCGACCCTTGCCGAAGGGACGCTTGCCGCGATCGCGCCGATCACGATCGCCTTTGCCCTTGCCGCGCCGCTCGTCGCGGTCGCGCGGACCGCGACGCGGACGATCGTGATCGCGATCCCGCGGCGCGCGCTCCGGCGCTCCACCCACCGCCGGCGCCCCACCCTCGCCCTGGCGCTCGCGCGGGCGGAAATCGCGCCTGCCGCGGCC
>CAYMNX010000192.1:0-28756 GCA_964391905.1 uncultured Rhizobiaceae bacterium | reverse complement strand
ATGACGCCGCGGTTGAGGCTCTCATAGAGATCGGTGACCGCCAATGTGATCGGTGCGGCGCCGAGCTGATGGATAGTCGCCGAGAGCAGCTGGCTCTGGACGCTGAGTTTCAGTCCCTCAACATCCTTGAGGGTTTTCACTGGCTTCTTCGTATGGACGACGACGTTCGGGAATACCATGAGCGTCAGCGGCTTCACCTGGCTCCATTCATCGCCGAGCAACCCGCGCTCATAGACATGCCATAGCGCGACCGTGCCGACCGCCGCATTCGGCGTCTCGAAGGGGAGAGACGCGACCGAGGTCTTTGGGAACTGCCGCGACAAGGGCCCGAGGAGCGCAAAGGCGATATCGGCGACGTTGTTGAGCACGCGATCGTAGATCTGCGGGAACTGGCCGAGCGCCGGACCCGAAAAGAGCTGCACGCGAAAGCTGCCGGCCGCCTCGTCATTCACCTTGGCGACCCAAGGCTGAATGATCTGCGTCGAGACATCGCCCTGCGGCGCGCCCGGATTGGCGAATTTCAGCGTGATCGATTCGGCGGCATGGGCGGTCAGCGGCACGGCGGCGAGCATGGCCGCAGCGCAAAGGTTGGCGAAAAAATGACGGATCATGACGCGCTCCCCCTTCCATGCGCCGGTTGTGCCGGCGCTTTAACAAGTCTTGGGCTGCTAATAATTCACCTGCTTGCATCTTTGTCAACGCGATCAGCCGTATCTTTCGAAGAACCGCGATGTTGACGCGGCAGCAGCGCGGAGTTCCTCTTCGACGCGATGCCTCGATGCGGCCGATTATCTCGATGCTCGAAGAGCTGATATCGTTCGAAAATGACTGATTTCGGCCGTTTCTCGGGCTTGAAGGGATCGATCTCGAAATCGTTGTAGCCTTACGGGGGTACTGAAGGTTCAAATCCCTCCCTCTTCGCCCGTGCTTGGCTCGTCCCGGGAGATCACCGAAATTTTCTTACGCTCTTGACTTGCATTTTCGAGTCGTGCCATCGAGACGCGATGGGCAGCCAGATCGTCAGCGTGCGCTGAGCGCCACTGAGCCGCCGACAATTCGAACAAGGGGGGGGACGCGATGGGATCGAATAGACGGGCGCTCGGACCGACAGCTGCGCTCTTAGGTACGCTCGCCATAAGCCACGTCGCTTTCGGTAATGAGCCGCTGCAGAAAGTCGTCGTCGGGATGGTGCCGACTCAACCGGGCGCTGCGACCTACATCGCGATCGACAAGGGTTATTTCCGTGACGCCGGCCTCGAAGTCGAGATCCAGACCCTCGATTCCGCGAGCAATGCAATGGCGCTGCTTGCCAGCAATCGCATGCAGGTGGTCGAAGGCGGTTTTGCCGCGGGCTATTGGAACGCGCTGGGAAAAGACTTGCCCGTGACGATGGCGATGGAGCGGGCATCAACACCGCTCCATCACAGCATCATGATCAGCCCGGCGATGCAGGGAAAGATCAAGACCATCGCCGATCTTAAAGGCCGCAGCTTAGCAGAGCCGGGCCCCGGCTCGATCCCCTTCTACGAGGCAGGCAAGGTTCTGGAATCGGTTGGGCTGACGATCAAGAGCGTCGATACGAAGATCATCCCGTTTCCCCAAATGGGCGTGGCGCTGTCCAATCATGCGGTCGATGCCGCCATTTCGGTGCCGCCCTTCAGCGACGTCGCGCTCGCGGCGGGGCTTGGAATCAATCTTGTCGATCCGGAAGACGTCATTCGTCCGCTGCCGATGACTGTCATCGCCTACATGGCGAACACGGAATGGGCAAAGCAGAGCAAGGATGTGGCGCGGCGCTATTTCGTGGCGATCGCGCGCGGTGCACGCGAATATTGCCAAGCGTATCACCACGGTCCCAACCGCGCGTATGTGATCGATCTTCTCATCAAAAACAAAGTCGCCGATCGCGCGCTTCTCGAGAATGCGCCTTGGCCCGCGCGTGATCCCAATGGCCGCTTTAATGTGAAGAGCGTGATCGACGTCCAGGATTGGTTCTTGAAGGAAGGCATGATCACGCAGAAGTTTCCTGCCGAGCGCTTGATCGATACGAGCTATGCCGAAGAGGCCGCCAAGGAGCTCGGCCCATTTGAGCTCGTCAACAAAGCCAGCACCTTGCCAGGTTGCCGATAGCGCCAGCTCACCGCGTGACGTTAGCAGCCTGGACGCCTGCTTTCGGAAGCTGCCGGTATTCGCTGAGCCGTTCCGCGACGCTTTGCCGGATGGCGCCGCTAAAAGTCTTCATTGCCTCGAAATCGCCTGCCGGCACTTTCTCGGGATGGCCGCGATAAAGCTCGGCAGCGCCTGAACGCGCCGCCACCACGCCTGCGTTGTCGGCCGGTCGGCAATCAAGACATCGAGCAGGTCGAGATAAGCCATCCGGGCGACGAAGGGCATCATGTTGATGTCGGTAAGGGTCAGCTGAGACCCGACAAGCCATGGACCGCCCGTACCGAGATCCTTTTCCAATGCCAAAGCGATGCTTTGGATCAATTGCCCCCATCTCGCATCTCCCTTTGTCTCGGCGGTCTCAAGGACCGCCCCTTCGTTCGTGCGGTCGCGCCATCGGCTTCGGATTCACGAGGCGCGTTTTCTAGTTTTTGCGACCCAGACCGCGATCGTTATCGCGCAAGCGAGGCATCCGTAGCAGCGGGACCGGAAGCAGGGGTTATCGTTCTACGACAGCACGCCGCACCCAGTCCCGCTGGGAAGAATTCGAGATGCCGATCCGTGGCTTTACTCGGCGGCGGCGCGTTGCGCCGCGGACGCTGTCTCGACAGGATTGCGGCCGATGAAGAAATCCTTGTCGGGCGAGTCCGTCGGCTTGAGACCCGAGCGCGTCAACCCGGTACGCAGCATGGTCATCTGCTGGCCATGAATTTTCATCGTCGGCTGTCGCAGCGGCCCGCCATTATAGCCCTGCAGCCAGCCCTCATAGGCCCAGACCATGCGATTGAGGAAATGGCCGCCAGCCGAGGAGCCGTTGACCACGCCGTTCGCTTGCCGCGCCGGCGCCGTCTTCCAATAGATCTCCGTCGCCTCGTCGAATTTCTTCTGCTGCAACAACTCCATGACATGCGGCACGGTCGCGCCGAAGAAATGCGTGTTCGAGGTGCCGGTGAACTGGATTGGCACGAGTTGCGCGAGGGGTACGAGGTCGCCGAAGAGGGGGCTCTCGACGATCACCTCCTTGCCGAAGAGGCGATAGCATTCGACGAAGCCCATGATCGATGGCATGCCGCCTTCGGCTTTGATCGCGACGATATTCGGGCAATTGTCGAGAAGCTTGCGAATGACGGCGGCCGGAATATCTGCAGGGTGGAGACGTGAGAAGCCCCACAGCGGCACGGGAAAGAGCAAGATCGCGAGATTCGTCGCGTCGCAGAAAGCCTTGGTGTAGTCATAGACTTCTTCCAGCGTCTCGGGATAGAAATTTGCCGGATAGGAGAGCAACACCAGCTCGCAGCCGTTTGCCTCGGCGATCTTCGCCGCTGCGATGTTCTCTTCGAACGTGTTGAACGACGCGTGCAGCACGAGCTTCAGACGGCCTTTGGATTCATCATTGGCCCATTCGAAGAACTGCGCGTATTCGCCAAGGGTGACGGCGGTCTCCGAGACCAAGAGCGTCCCGGTAAAGCCATGCTCCAGGGATTTGCGCACGTCGTGGCGGATGCCGCGCTCATTGAGGCCCTTGAGATCGGCGGTGTAGGACGGGATGATGACATTCGCGCATCCTTTGAGATGCTGCCACGCCCAATCGCGCGCTTCATTCTTGCGATAACTTGGCATTTCTATCCTCCTCAATCCGCTTTCGCTTTGATGTCGAGCCCGGGTAGGGGCGCGGCGAGCCCGCGCGTCGCCGCTGCGCGCCAGGCCAGCTCCGCCACGGCCAAGTCCTGCAAAGAGTGGCCGACGGAACGGAACATCGGCCGGCGCGCGGCCTCGAGCCGTGTGGCCATCTTACCCGTCATCAGCTCGTTGAGGCTCACAAATTTATCGGCGAAAGTCACGCCTGCCTTTTTGGCGGCGATGAAACAGCCGGTCTCTTCCATCACCTCATGCGGTATGTCGGCAACGATAAGGTCGGCGTTGGCGATGGCCTCAGGATCGACCTCGAGATGCTCGGGTAGCGTCGCGCCGATCGAGGCGATAAGCGCCCCCGGCTCGACCCCTGCGCCTTCAAGCGCCGGCTTGCCATCGAGCGTACGGGTGGTGCCGAGGATGAGATCGGCACCTGCAAATGTGTCCCGCGCTGAAGCGGCGGCGCGGCAAGGGATGTTGAGCTCCTCCGTGACCATTCGCGCGAACGATTCACGCCGCGCCGGATTGGGGCTGAAAACGCTCATACGTGTCACGGGCCGCACCGCGGCGATGGCGCGCGCATGCGAGCGCGCCTCGGCACCGCTGCCGAGCATAGCGACCGCGAGCGGGCCCGGCCGGGCCATGCGATCGATTGCCATCGCCGTGGTGGCCCCCGTCCGCCAGGCGGTAATGGTGTTGGCGTCGAGCAGAGCCAAGAGCTCGCCGCTCTCTTGATCGAAGAGGCTGATCATGTAACGGACCTTGCGCGCGCGCGGGAAGCAGAACTGCTTCGTACCCATGACATTGCCGTCCGGCAGCACGCCGGTGAGCGTGCGCATCCAAATGCCTTTGCCGCGAGCGAGGGTGCGGGGCGGACCGGCGAAGGGCGGGTGTTCGACGCTATAGACTGCCTTGAGGCGCGCAACCATCTCGGGCCAGGAGAGGACCGATCGAGCAACCTCATCGGAAATGAAGACGGCCATCTTTCCTCTCTGGTCGATGCATCTCAGTCAGACGCACACAGGTGTAGAGCCACAGGTAGCAATGCCGACATGCTCACTTTTCGTCGTGATGGCGCCGGCAGGCGCTACACCAGGCTGTCTTGAAGGTCCTTGCTCATTCCAAGTGCGTAGCCGACATCCTGCTGCTTATTCTGCATCATTGTCGACTTCTGAGGGAAGTCGATTTGCTGCTTGGCGGGATCGCGGATGATGCAGAGCGGGTCCTTTCCCTGGGCTACGGCGGCCAGGGACTCGCGCATCATTTGGCGGATAGCAATAATACCACCGTCTGACACGCCCAACCGCTCGTTCGGACGATCGGCAATCACGCCCTGCTGTTCTACCGCCATTCGATCCTGGTCGTTGACGTTGATCCCCCACCAATCGCTCTCGAGTGGTGTGTAGACACCGAGCTTCACTTCCTTACGCGACGCCGTCCCTGTCCTCTTGTCGCTGGGATAGAGCGGGTGAAATAGAGCAGCGTCGACGCATCATCAACCGGCACGCGCCAGATCAGGGAACGCACAAGCTCGCCGTTCTTGTCGACCGCCGGCAGCGCGAAGCGATTGACGGTCGGATAGCCATAACAGGAGATATGCTTGTCATCGATGCCTTCGATCAGCATCACGTTGTTGGCGCCATAACCGGTGCATTCCCAATGGTAGGTGATCTTTCTCGCGCCGTAGGCCGGGAAGGTGTAGCCCTGCAGCCAGGCGAGGTGGCTGATATCCACGATGTTCTCGACGTGGTTGAACCAGTTGGCGCTGACGTTCTGGACCATTACGTCCTTGACGCCATCCTCCCGGCGGAGCACGTCGTAGAGCGGCAACAGCGGTGCGGGTTCCGGCCCCATATAGCCAACACGATTCCGCTGAACTCCTGGGTCCGGTAGCTCCGAAGCTTGACCTTGTCCTTGAAGCCGCTCCCTTTCGGCTCGGCCGGCTGTTCGATGCACTGGCCGGTTCCGTCATAAAGCCATCCGTGATAGGGGCAACGGATGCAGTCGCCCTCG
Organism: uncultured Rhizobiaceae bacterium; assembly: GCA_964391905.1. Taxonomy (GTDB): domain Bacteria; phylum Pseudomonadota; class Alphaproteobacteria; order ATCC43930; family CGMCC-115725; genus CAIKMD01. The sequence goes on along the minus strand of CAYMNX010000192.1, from coordinate 22,945 downwards.
ATCCGCCCGTAATCCAAGGCGAGCGAGCGGTGCGCGCACCGTAGTTGCATCAGATGAGATTCGCCGCTTGTTCCGCGGTAGAGCGAGAGTTCTTCGCCGAGCACCTTCAGTCGCTGTGCTTCCGCGCCGTGGAGCCTCAAGTCGAGTTGTCGCTCAACCACTTGGCATCGTCCGAACAAATCATTGTGCTCTCGATGGATGAATTATGAATGGGCCCAGGGCGGCGTTTAGCAGCGACCTGCTTCGGATCAGATCTAAATCGGCTCGGCAATCACGCGCGCCATTTCGCCGCTGAGAGAACGATGCTCGGCCAGACTCGCATGGCTCTTTTCGACCTCGCCGAGGCGGCGATTCATGAATCTTTCGAACGCCGCCGCCAGCTCCGTCAATCTGAACTTTGCCAGCTCGCGAGGGTCTCGGTGATCTGGGCAACGATATCGAACTCGTAGATTTGTTCGACACTCGTAACCTTCGCGCTTCCGGCGTCGCGGTCGCTGCCGGCGCGAGCCATCATCGCCTGACGCGAGCGTGCCGCCAGCTGTACGGCGGTGGCGCGTGGCAGGCGAAGCTCTTCATATTTCCGGAGCGCCGCCGCGCTCGGCAGGCGCGCCAGCAGCGTGCCGAGCGCATAGGCGTCCTCGATCGCCATGACGGCGCCCTGCGCCAAGAACGGCAGCATCGGATGGGCCGCATCCCCCATCAAGGTCACGCGACCATCGGTCCAGTGCGGCAGTGGATCGCGCGCGAACATCGCCCATTTGTTCACGAACCCGGCAGCGTCGATCAGCTCATGGATTGCCGGATCCCAGCCGGGATAGGCGCGATGGACCTCGTCGCGGCTCGCCTTCAGATGCCAGGATTCGACGAACCATTCGCTCGATTCGACGTAAGCGACGACATTCACGCGACGGCCGGCCGAGATCGGGTACATGACAACGTGACCACGGGGGCCGTGCCAAGTGCATGGTTCCGGCACGGCGGCGAGCTTGTCGCTGTCGACGACGAACCGCCAGCAGATATGGCCGGCAAAACGCGGTTGGTCGGGACCGAAGAGAAGCTCGCGAATTGTCGAGTGAATACCGTCGGCACCGACGAGTGCATCCGCGGCATAGGTGGCGCGATCCGATTCGACCGAGACGCCAGATGCCGTCTGGACGGCGCCCGTAACGCGCTCATTCAACTGGACGACGCCATTGTGCAAATGCCCTTTGAGGACGTTCAGCAGGTCGGCACGGTGGAGTTGATAATGTTCTTCGCGGTAGGCGATGGTGTGAAGCTCATGGCCGTCGCGCCAATCGACCGCACGAAACGACCGTGGATTGCAGGCGACGGCCCGCATCTCGTCCTCGAGCCCGAGCCAGCGAAGGACCCGCATGCCATTGGCACTGATTTGAATGCCGGCGCCGACCTCGGTTAATTCCGCCGATCGCTCCAACACGCGTACCGCGACCCCGTGCTTCCTCAGCACCAAGGCGAGGCAAAGCCCAGCGATGCCGGCGCCTGCAACGATGATCATCGGTTTGCGCTCACCTTTTTGCCTAGAAGGTCGGAGAGGTCGGCCGGCGCCCGAGCATGACCGAGCCGTAGAGCGGTCCGGCGACATCCCAGTTGTTGCCCAGATGCATCCCGATGGCATGCGCGTCGCGGAATGAGCGCAGCAACGCGTTGCCCTCGTGCAATCCGGCACCTCCGGTCATCTTGTAGAGAAGGTCGACGGCGCGCATGCTCGTCTCCGCCGCCCAGGCATGGTCGCGGCGATTGCGCACGCGTTCTTCGTCCGTGAGCTGACGCCCCGAGGCGCGGATCGCCATGGTCTCACGTACGTCGCGCTGCAGCAACAGCTCGGCCGAGTCGGCAAGCGCGGAGGCCTCGGCGAGGCGGATCTGCGAATTGTGAAAGTCCGCGACGGTCTGGCCGCGGCTCTTGGTCGTGAAGGTCTTCATCATGTCGATGTAACGCGCGACCGCGCCCTTGGCGACGCCGACGCCGGGCGCCGACAGGCAAAGCGGAAACACCGACATCATCGGCAGGTGATAAAGCGGGTAAGGGTTCACCTTCGAGCCGGGCGAGATGCCGTCATACGCGTCCTGCATGAGGAGCAGGCGGTGGGATGGCACAAAGGCATCCTCGACCGACACGTCCTTGGAGCCGGTGCCAGCAAGTCCCATCACCTTCCAGGAATCGTGATGAATCTTCACATCCGCCTTGGGCAGCAGAAAGAAATACGGTACTGGCGTCTTGCCGTCGCCGCCGTCGACCAGGCCGCCGAGGATGAACCACGCGCCAATGTCGCAGCCGGAGGAGAACTTCCAATGACCGGAGATGCGGTAGCCTCCGGATACGGCGCGCGTCTTTCCGCCGGGCATGTAGCTCGAGGCCAGGAGCGCGTTCGGATCATTGCCCCACACGTCTTCCTGCGCCTCGAGGCCGAACAGGCCGAGATGGAACTGATGGATCGACACCACCGAGAAGACCCAGCCGGCCGAGCCGCAGCCGGAAGCCAGCGCAATCGCGCAGTCGAGAAATGGCACGAGCCCGCGCTCGGTCCCGCCGAAGCGCCTCGGCTGCAGCAGCGTGAAGAGACCATCGCCAAGCATCTCCTCGATGGTCTCGCGCGGCACATGCCCAAGCGCGTTTGTGGCCTCCGATTGCTCCTGAAGCTTCGGCACCAGCGCCTGCGCGCGGGCAACGTATTCCGCGTCGGTTGTCTCATTTCCAACTGCCCCGGTCGCCATGGTTTTCCTTTCGCTCCTGGCTCCGTGCGGCCCGACCGATAGAGCCGCGATGATCTTCGATTCTCCTACGGCATCGCTAGCTTTACACGACAAGCGAGCGACGCATTTCCTCCGTGCAGAGCGCGAGCAACGGCAGCGTTCAATTTATCCGTACCCGTGGCCGGCTGACCGATAAAGCGCAGGGTGGGGTCGATCGACCGCTTCCGTCAGCGTCAAAGTGATCGAGAACTCGACCTCCATCAGCGCTCGTTGCCCAGACTCATCGTGCCGCCATTGTTATCATCAAGTCGTTGCTATTTTCAACTATAAGGGGCGACGGGCGCGATCGGCTACCTGCGAGCCTTGGATGTATATCAGGCCCACCAAGTTAGGCGCGTGCCGTGGGCGGCCGCGCCGAGCTGAGCAACTCGTTTCTCCGTCGAGCCGGCTCTTCCTGCATTTCGCGCAAGCGGCTCTCGATCGTGAGCAGCATCGCGAAAAAGTCACGCACCTTCTGGCGCTCGTAACCCTTGAGCAGGCGCTCTTGAATGACGCCGATCCGCTGCACGACCGCATTCAATGTGCGGCGGCCTTCGGCCGTCAGCTCAAGCATGGTCTTGCGCCCATCTCGGTCATGAAGGCTGCGTTCGATAAGGTCTTTGCTTATAAGACCGCGCACGGCGCGCGACACGGCGGCCTTGTCGACCGTGGCCCAGCGCGAGACCTGAACCGCTTCGATAGGCCCCCAAACGCCGACCGCAGCGAGCACCCGCCATTCATGGGTATTGAGGCCAAAATGGTCCGAATAGATCGCGCCAACGGCCCGGCTCAGCAAGAGCTCCAGCATGCTGATCCGGTAAGTCAAAACTTCGTCGAGAGATTTCGAACGCGACATCGATCTTTTCGAGTCCTTAAAATATCAAGGCAAAATGAAGCGAACGCATTCTTATTTCAACAGCTTCCCGCTTTCCAATGGATCGCGCGCCCAACAATATGTTGCGATCAACATCGAGTTGATATAATCTACCATCTCAAGTACCGGACTTCAGGGAGGCTCCTATGGATGGCGAAGCCATCACGTCGTTCCGCGGCGACATGTCCAATCTGCCGACACGCGTCGACATGGGATCGATCCTCACGCCGGAGCATTTCGAGCGCGAGCGTGAACGCATTTTCCGCCGCTCATGGCTTCCGCTCATCCACACCGAAGACGTCCCGAACAAGGGCAGCTATTTCGTTTACGACCTGCCGACGCTGAAGACCTCGCTCGTGATCGTGCGGGGCAACGACGACAAGATCCGGACATTTCACAACGTCTGTCGACATCGCGGCAATAAGCTGATCCGCGAGGGCACCGGCTGCACACGGACCCTGTGGTGCAATTTCCACGGTTGGACCTTTGATCTCGACGGTGCTTTGAAGCTCGTCACCGACGAGCAGCAATTCGATGGCCTCGACAAATCGAAGCTTGGCCTCATCCCGGTCACCACGGAGATTTGGGAGAACTTCGTCTTCGTGAATTTCGATCCCAATCCGCGTGAGTCGCTGCGCGAATGGTTGGGCCCTCTCTATACGCAGTACGATGGGTATTTCCAATCCCATCAGCTGCTCGCGAGCAACCGGATTATCCTCGAGAGCAACTGGCATTTGGGCGTGAATTCCTTCACCGAAGGCTATCACACGCTTTATCTGCATCGAAACACGGCGCGCGATTATCAGGGCGGGAAGACGAATCCCGAGCGTCACCGTCCTTATCTCGAATTGGCCGGTCGTCATCATCGCTTCTCGGCGCCCGGTAATCCGGATCATCATATCCTGCCGGTTGAAGGCATCGCCATCCAATATGGGCGCAAGCAGCTTCCCGCTTTCGACTTCGATTGCAGCATGCTGCCTCCGGGCGTCAATCCCTCGCGCTTCGATAAATGGGGATTCGACAACGTTTCGTTGTTTCCTAACTTCGTCATGCTGAACGGCAATCACTGGCGTGCCGAGATGTGGTTCTGGCCGATCGATGAGCGCCGCACGATGGTGGTCAACCGCGCCTATACGTATAAGCCAAAGAACCTCGGCGAGAGACTGAGCCAGGCCTATTTCCGGTCTCGCGGTCGCGATGTCGTGCGCGAAGACCTCAATACCCTCGAAGCGCAGCAAGCCATGCTGAGCTCAGGCGCGATGTCGGAGGTGGTGCTGTCGCGGCAGGAGACCTGCCTCAAGCACCACTATCGCGTCATGGAAAACATGTTGAGGCAAAATTAATGACGACCTCCTCCCTTCCTGCGGAATTTTCCGATCTTGCACCCTTGATCGCGGAGTGGGCGCTTCCCACCGAGCGCGAACGTGCCGTCAAGCGTGTCGAAACAGAGATCGGTCGTCTACGATCGTTCCACGATGCCGTGTTTCCGCGCATTCACGACATCATCCGCTATTTCAATCAGCTGCCAAATGATCCGGACGCGTTATCACCACAGCAAAAGGCGCTCTACCATTTGGCGGAAATGTTCATGGAGGCGGCGGCGCCCATCGATCTTGGCTGGTCTTCGGGAGATATCGAAGACACATTTCCAATGGCAAGGTTCGAATTTGTGAAGCTAATCGCATCCTGACCGGCAGTATTTCAGCCCTGACAGGAAGCCCCGTGAGCCGAAGCCCGTCCGGAATCGCCCAACGCGCACTTCTTTCGTGATCGCTGCAGGGTTGCGAAATCGGTGCCTGACTCCCTCCCCATAATTGCTTCCGCCGCATTTCGGAGATGAACCGACGTCGTGCATGATCGCCGGTTCATCTGCGTCCGAACGGGCTACTATCAGCCGCTGTGGTCAGTAGAAAGCCCTTTTCGCAGCCTCGAACGAAGCGCCGTCATAGGGCCCGCTGCTCCAATATTGGTTTTGCTGGGACTGCGAGGAATCCTCGTCGTCGCCTGCGCCCGCGAAGGCCGGGACGACGGTCGCGACGAGGCTGATAATCGAGGCGAACGCCGCACTGCGAAGAACCGAAGTGAAAGGCATGTGTTTGCTCCCATTGCTCTGCGAGCCAGCCGTGATTGGCTTTCCCGTTGTGAGGACAATGGGGGCCGGGCGTTGCAAATGAATTTCAGCAGAGGGGAATTGGGTTACGACGGTAACGAGGTGCCGAAGCTGGGCAGCAAGACGGATCGTCGAAGGCGTTGCCCGGACCTTCAGCGTTCCGCTCCTGCAACCTGGAAAAGAGCGTCGACAAAGGGGTCGATTGCTGTGTCGCTGAAGAACGTTCTCGGTTTGCGTCCTCAAATCCGCTCGACCGGAACCGCAAACACGTAGCCAATCCCACGCTCGGTTTGGATGAAGCGCGGTGCGCTTGCATCGCGCTCGAGCTTGCGTCGGAGGCGCAGGATCTGCACATCGATGGAGCGATCGAACACATCCTCGTGCACGCGTGTCGCCTGCAGCAGATGCTCGCGGCTTAGCGGACGCTGCGGCGCATCAAGAAATGCGACAAGGAGCGCATACTCGCCCTTCGTCAAAGCCACTTGCGCGCCCTCGGGATCGGTAAGACGGCGTGCTCTGCGATCAAGTTGCCAGCCGGCGAACCGGTAGCGACCGCGCTCGGGATCTCGGGGCGGGGCGGCGCGTCGCGCGTCGACCCGTCTCAGCACCGTATGGACCCGCGCCAGCAACTCGCGCAAATTGAAAGGCTTTGTCAGATAATCATCGGCGCCGAGCTCGAGCCCGACCACGCGATCGATCTCGTCGCGCCGGTGTCCTGTCACAATGATAATCGGAATATCCGAACTCGAGCGAACCTCGCGCAGAAGATCGAGACCATCCTCTTGACCTAGCTTGAGATCGAGGATCATCAAGCTCACGGAGGTGGTGTCAAGTTGACGGATCATCTCCTGGCGACCCGATGCTGCGAGGGTCCGGATGTTATTTTGGCTAAAGTAGTCTACAATCATGCGCTGCAACGCGGGGTCATCCTCGACGATGAGGACACAAGGATGGTCATCGCTGCTGCGAAAGCTTAAGTCATTTGACGATGTATCGCTCATGGGGTTCAGCTCCAGCGTCAGCGCCGGCGATCACGTCCGTCTCCAGCCGGAGTATCGCGTGTCTCGTGTTGACGCTCATTTGGCTCGCCGCACCGCCGGCGGCGGCACAATCACCAACGCTGCAACCCCGCCAAAGTCAGGAACCCATCAAGCCGATCCCCGCCCCGTCCGTGCAGGGCTCGCAACGTCTAGCGCTCGGCGAGCAACTCTTTCGCGACGTGCGTCTCTCTCATGATAACACACGCAGCTGCTCAAGTTGCCATAATACACAAAGGAACGGCGCCACCGCCAATGCTCACGATACGACGCCGCAAGGGCAGCCGCTCCCGCTCAACACCCCGACCGTCTTCGATGCGGCGCTGAGTTTTCGCGTCAACTGGGAGGGAAATTTTCGCACGCTCGAGGAGCAGGCCGAGGCCTCGCTGAGTAATCCGGAAATACTCGCGTCGAGCGTGGAAGAAGTGCTCGGCAAATTGCAAGCGGATCGCCGGATCGTGGCCCAGTTCCGCGAAGCTTACGGCCGCGAACCGGATCGCGCGAGTCTCCTCGATGCGATCGCAACCTATGAGCGCTCGCTTGTCACGCCTGGAAGCCGCTTCGATCTCTGGCTTGCCGGCGATGCCGCCGCGATAACGCCCGACGAACTGTCCGGCTATCAGCTGTTCAAGTCGATAGGCTGCATCGCTTGCCATCAAGGCGTCAATATCGGCGGCAATCTCTTTCAGCGCCATGGCATCTTCCACCCTATAGGGTCGCCGGAACCCGAGTGGCTGCGGGTACCGAGCCTGCGCAACGTTGCAACGACAGAGCCTTATTTTCATGACGGCAGCGTGGCAACGCTTCCCAAGGCCGTCAAAGAAATGGCTTACGCTCAGCTCGACCGCACATTGACCGAGCAGCAAATCGCCGCCATCGTGGCATTTCTCAATACGTTGACGGGCAGTTATCGGGGCCAGACTGTCATGCCCGCCAACACAACACATGTCGACGCGCCATGAGGTTATGGCCGGGCGCCCTCGGTGTGATGGCCTTGCTCGGCCTTCTGACTTGGCTGTTGCTGCGCGGTATCGATACCCACAGACCGGCTTATGGCGCGACGCTTCGTGCTTTAGACGATTTCGCCCTAGCTGATGCCTCTCTCCATCGGGACGTTCTCCAAGCGCGCGCTGGTTTGCTCGGGGACTATGATGCGCTCGTAGCCGCGGTCGATGCGATGACCGACGCGGCTAATCGGCTCCGCTCCTACGCGGCGAAGGAAGGTCTCGGTCGCGAGCCGATCGATCGCCTCGCGGCGACCGTTGCGCAGCAAGAAGCATTGACTGAGTCCTTCAAGAGCACCAATGCACTCCTGCAAAATTCTCTCTCCTATGTCGGCCAGCTCAGCACAGGCACGGCGTTCAGCGCGCAAGGCGCGACACTCACGCCGGCGGCTGGTGCGTTGGCGGCGGCAATTCTTCACCTCACGCGCGATCCTTCGTCCAAAGCGGCGCAGGCGCTACGCGAAGAGATCAACCGCTTCGCGGCGCAAGCACCAGCAACGGGGCCGGAAGCAGAAGCCGCAGCGGCACTTCTCGGCCATGCCAAGCTGTTGCACGATCTGCTGCCCTCGGTCGACGACATATTGAAGTCGCTTCTCGCCGTGCCGAGCCACGAAGCCTTGGCAGAAACCCGTGCGCTATTTGCTTCTCATCAGGCCCAGATCGAAGCAACTGCGGAGCACTTTCGGCTTTTGCTATACGTGGTATCGCTGCTCTTGGTAGTCGTCCTCATCCACCTTGGCCTGCAACTGAGAAACCGCGCCCTTGCGCTGCGCCAGCGAGCGGATTTCGAGCATGTCATCGCCGAGAATTCGACACGCTTGATCAATTGTCCACCCGGCGAGATCGAGACACGCCTAAAACAGGTGCTCGGCGGCCTTGGTGAAGCAGTTGGCGTCGACCGCGCCTATGTGGTGCTCGCCGAGGATCCGGTACGAAGCCATGTGTGGCGTGCTGCTGAAGCCGCCTATCCGCTTGGTTGGCCAGACCAAGCGCTTGACGTTGCCGCGCGGCTCGGCGGTGAGGCACCCGGGATCGTTTGCGTGCCGGATGTTGCTGCTCTGCCGCCCGGCTATGTCAAGGAGGCGTTGGCCAAAGCTGGCCTTCGCAGCTGGGCCTTCGTGCCCCTCGTCCGGACTGGACGAATGCGCGGCATCATGGGTTTCGATGCTTTCCATCCATCGTACAGACGGGTCTTCCCGGAACCTGTCATGCGCCTCGCCGGTGACGCCGTAGCCAATGCCCTCGAGCGGGGCTTTCTTGAACGCGATCGGGCACAGCTCGCGGCACGGCTCGAACGAGCACGTCGAATGCAAATGATCGGAAGCCTCGCCAGCGGCGTCGCGCATAACTTCAACAACATTATCGGCGCCATTCTCGGTTATTCGGAAATGGTCCAGCCGCAGGTCGCGCCTGGAACACAGGCAGCGGAGCACGTCGATGAAATAAGGCGGGCAGCCGAAAGAGGTCGCGATCTGATCGACAGCATTCTTACTTTTGGGCGCCGGCGCGAGGCGCAGGTTCAGCCGGTCAATATACGCACATTGCTCGCGGAAGCGGCCGCGCTCCTGCGTGCTTCGCTCTCCCCTAATGTTACTTTGGTTATTGCGGATGTCTCTGGCGATATCGTCGTTTCCGGCGAACCGGCGCAGCTGCAACAAGTCATTCTCAATCTCTGCACGAACGCCGTACAGGCAATGGAGGGTCATGGAACCGTCCAGGTCGCCGCCGAGCCGAGAGACGTCACCGCGCCGTTATCATTGAGCCATGGCAAGCTCACGCCACGCCGTTACGTGTGTCTCTCGGTCGTCGACACCGGTCGCGGCTTCGACGATAGCGTGGCACGGCAACTGTTCGAGCCATTCTTCACGACGCGGCAAGCAGGAACCGGGTTGGGCCTCGCGACCGTGCAAGAAATCGTCCGTGATCACAACGGCGCGATAAACGTAGAAAGCATTCCCGGACGCGGCAGCCGCTTCGAGGTATGGCTTCCGGTGCCGCCGGATCATGAAGGGACCGAGAAGGGTGCCGCAGGCGCATCGCTTGGACATGGCGAGACGGTGCTCGTTGTCGAGCGAAAAAAGGAGCAGCTGCTGCGCGATGAGGAGATGCTGGCGGCATTGGGATATGAGCCTGTCGGGTTCGAGCGTCCAGCCGACGCAATTGAAGCATGCCGTTCGACGCCGCGTCGGTTCGATATCATCCTCATCAGCGATGCGTCATCCGACCCTGCCTCTATCGATCTCGCTCGGACATTGCAGGGGCTGGCGCCACGCCAGCCCATCGTGCTCGCCACCGCGCTCACAAGCGGAACGAGCAGCGATGTGCTGGCGGATGCCGGAATTTCCGAGGTTCTGCGGCGGCCCTTGGTCGGCGCCGAGCTCGCCGCGGCGCTAGCGCGCGCCCTGCGTTTCTCCGGGGCGCTACATTCGTAACGCGATTTACGATCGCTGAAATCCTTCAGTAGCGCAGCGAGATCAATTTCTTGGCTGATATCCGGCCAAGGAGCACCACGCAGTGACCACGATGATGCTGGAACCGCGATATGAGGCGCGCATTCGCTTCAGCCCCGAAGGCGGGACGACCCCGCAATCCGCGGGCCCTGTTGCATCCGATGACCATAACACGAGTCGAGACCTTCTGGCCTGCCGATGGCGTCGTTCCGCGGAGCGCATCGCGACCGCCGCGCTTCTCGCAATCAGCGGGTTCGGAAAATTCATCCGCTTCGACGTGATTTTTGCCCACGGGTCTTAACCGACCCGACGACACGCATTGAGGGTCGCGTTCTCGAACTCCGCAGACAGGAGGCCCCTATGAAAAAACTCGCTCTTGCGATGACGACGACAACGACATTTGCGGTATGCGCCGCCGCGATCGCGACGCAGACAAGCTTTGGCCCCGCTCAGGTCCTGTCATCGCCGCCGACCGTTACGATTTCGATCGAAGAACTCCAGCGACAGGTGCCGGCAAGCACGCTTCCGGAGACGGAAATCCGCGATCCTTATTGACGCATGGAGCCGAGCTGGGATCCGTGACCGCCAACCGCTTGCCGGTCGCGCGACTCGTTACACAAAAAGCGTCGCACTCACCAGAACCTGAGAAAGCAAACGCCGACAGTAAGCTCGTGATGATGGCGACAGCGACCGTGCCCCCGATGGGATCGCCGAATGCTCGATCGAACCACGAGCCGGCCGCGCGTGACCATGCTTTCATGTTTGCCGCCTCTCGAAAGGAAACGGACCAAGCGCACAAGATCGCTCAAAGCGAATCGGCCGACCTGCGCCGGACGCTTCCCGCACTGCTCGTCTTGCGATCAGTTGCGATCTTCCAAATCGTGACAGATCGGCGTCAGCCAAGGCGTGACGCGGATCACATCTCCGACCTTAGACACTTACTTGCCACAAACCTTGGGACAGCCTCTGGGACAACGCGTCACTGGGAGAGCGCCCGATCCATCATCGGGCGCTCGATCTCTCAGGCGCTCGGCGGCTGGATGGTGACGCCGTACTTGGCGGTGATGGCGGCGAGCTTCTCGATTCCAGGCATGCCGCGGGCGGTTGCGGCGTCGAGCTCGGCAAACATCTGGTCGAGGCCGCAGCTTGGCGCGCTTAGGATCAGGACCCGCGCCGGCTGATCACTCACGTTGCGGAGAGCATGGCGCCGGTGGCGCGCGCCGAAGAAGAAGCCGCCGGTCGGGACATGGCGAGGCACGGGCTCGCCTTCGTATTCGATGAGGAACTCGCCGCTCAAGACATAGAAGGCTTCATCCTCGCGTTCATGGGTATGCGGCGGCGCGCCCGCGCCGGGCGGAACCACGGCTTCCCATAACGAGAAGGATCCGGCCGTTTCGGCACTCGTCGCCTTGTAGATATGCGTGACGCCCAGCACGTTGAGGGTTGAGCCGGCGCCGGGATCACGCACGAACGGCGCAGTGGTGGTGACGTTGTTGTCCATCATCGATCTCCTTCGAATGGTCAAGGTGGCCAGTCAAAGGTGGATCTATTTTGGCTGTTCGATTAGCCGGATTCGTGCGGACATGCTGTCCTGATTTCAGGACAATGCTCGCGCGAAACTCGCGCAGCTTTCTACGCCGCTTTCGTCTGCACGTCGTCGCAGAATTTAGCGAGACGATCGGCGAGCCGCAGGGTTGCGGAGCTTGCGCCAGGCGAAGCCATCAGCGCGACCTCTGTCTGCTCGATGGGGACAAAACCGTCCTTCGCCGTGAGCACGCGATGATCGGCCTGGATCGCCATTTCCGACATGATGCTTAATCCCAAGCCTGCGGCGACCGCGGCCTGAATTCCGGCAAGGCTCGATGAGGTATAGGCCATGTGCCAGCTGCGGCCGGCGCTTTCCAGCGCGTGAATCGCGCCGGCGCGGTAGATGCAGCCTGGAGGGAAGCCGATCAGCGGCACCGAGCCCACGCTCGTATCGCGCGGATGGTTCTTACTGGTAACCCAGTGCACGCGTTCCGGCCACACAGCAATGGCGCCCTTTTCGCCGGCGGTGCGTTTGAACAATGCAAGGTCGAGCTCGCCGCGATCGAGATCGCGCTTCAAGTAGACGCTTTGGTCGGCTCGCACGTCGAGCCGCAGCGTGGGGTGCGCGCGCGAAAACGCCGCCAGCAGCTTCGGCAGCCGGTATGCGGCAAAATCCTCGGGAATGCCCAACCTGATCGCGCCTTCTTGCGTCGGCCGCGCCACCACATCGCGCGCTTCTTCCGCCAACGCCAGTAGCCGCCGCGCGTAGGACAAGAGCTTCTCGCCGGCTTCCGTCGGCATCACGTCCTTGCCATTGCGGTGGAGGAGCAGTTGGCCGATGTCATCCTCGAGCCGCTTGATTTGCTGGCTGACGGTGGACTGGGTGCGGTGAACACGCTCGCCGGCGCGGGTGAAGCCGCCGGCCTCGACCACCGAAACGAAGCTGCGCAGCAATTCGAGATCGAGCATGGCGGCCTCTCTCATTAAAAAATCCACTGCATTATAGTTTATGATTTAATTTCCAAATGACAAGCGGCCATTCTAGTTCAGGGCGCAAAGGAGACTTGCTATGTCGGTCGCGCCCTTGCTGTCGGCTCCAGCGGCCCGCTTCAACACCTTGCCGCTCGCCATTGGCCTGTTCTGCCTGCTCTGGAGCTTCGCGTTCACTGCCGGCAAGATCGGCGTGACGGATTGTCCGCCGCTTATCCTTCTGACCGCGCGCTTCTTGCTGGCCGGCAGCCTGATACTCGCCGTTTTCGCGCTTCGCCGCGCCACCTGGCGGCTTACTTGGCGCGAAGCCGCCATGTTCGTTGTTTTGGGTGTCGCCAATAACGCGCTCTATCTTGGCCTCGGCTATACCGGGCTGAAATATGTTTCCGCCGGCCTCGGCGGCCTGATCGTCTCCACCAATCCAATCCTCACCGCGGTACTGGCCGCACTCCTGCTCGGCGAGGCGCTGACCTGGCGTAAAATCGCAGGGCTCATGCTCGGAATTGCCGGCGTCGCCTTCATCGTCTGGCATCGCATGTCGGTCGGCACCGATAGCCTACACGGCGTCCTCTTCACGCTGGCGTCGCTCGCCTCGATCGTGACCGGCACCATCCTGTTCAAACTCTTCGCGCCCAAGGGAAGCCTGTGGATCGGCAATGGCATCCAGAATCTCGCCGCCGGCATCGTGCTTGCGCCGATCGCGCTCGCCTTGGCCGATGTCCACGAGGTTGTGCCGAGCGCGCGGCTTTTCGGCGCCTTTGCCTTCTTGGTGCTCGGCGGATCGATTCTGGCCTATGTTTTGTGGTTCCACCTGTTGAAGGTTTGCGGCGCGATTGCTGCGAGCGCCTATCACTTTCTGATGCCGCCGCTCGGCATGCTGTTCGCCTGGATGGTGCTCGGCGAGCACCTCTCGTTCGGCGATCTGCTGGGCATCGTACCGGTCGCGCTCGGTATCTATCTCGTGACCCGTCCGGCAGCCGCAGCGGGACATGAACCAGCGAAGAAGCGCCGATTGTGAGCGTGTTCTTCATCTGATCGGCAGCCGGCCACGCGGGTTGAAGTCGATGAGCGGATGATGCTGTCACATCGATTCGGCACAATTTTAGCAAAACTGATCGCGATCGATGGCACAGCGGTGCATTGATTTCAGCGTTCATCAACACATGGGCGTCAGCATCGAGGAATTCCGGCCGAACCACGTCACGCAAAAAGGTCCGGCAGGTTCCTTCGGTGCCGTGGCGCTCGGATCGTAAAGACTTCCGCTTACTGAGAGAGCCCCCGAATCTGCGACGGTGCCGCATATGAGATTTTGCGGTGCAGCGGTATTTCTCGCGACAACACAAGCGAAAGCAAAACCTACCGGGTCGGACATGGCCGTCCCTGGTCGCGGTGTCCCTCCGGTCTCCCTTGATATGCGTCATCGCAAGCGTGTTCGCGGGCTTTCTCTCAGTGGTGCCAGCGTTGGCGCACGATCGACTCGACCCCGTTATCGTGCTGTCGGCCGAGGACCAAGGTGCCGCGATGGCCAGCCATGGGGGCAAACAGGCCGCAGCGCAGGCGAATGCAGTCGAGGGATCGCTCGCCCTTGAAGGTGCTGCCTCATCGCGCCCGCGCGGACGACCGCGCCCTTCACTAGATCAAGACCGCGCCGCGATCTTCGATGCCGCCGCTGCTTGGGAGCGAACCGATGCAGGGAAATTTGTTCTCGCCCATTTCCGGCAGATTTGGGGCCATCCCCTCGGCGCCGTCATATTTACCACGGTTCCGCGGCTGACCGGTACCTGGCGCGGACAAGAGGTCATCTTCGGCTCGAACACCGCCCCGTTTCCCATCGCCACATCGAGCGGCGCGATCGAGATCGATTTCATCATCTTTCTCAACCCGATCGATTACCGGGCCGACGGAATTTTAAACTTGGCATCGAACGGAGCCCTGTTTCATCACACTATTGCGTCGCTCGTGTTCACCGAGTTGAGTGTCTTGAGCGGATTGTCTCACAGCTCCGCACGCAGGATCTTCCCGACGATCGCATCCAACCGAATCTTACAGAACTCTCTGAGCCTGTTCTCTCTCGCGGCGCTTGCCGTTCCCGGTCTCGCCGCGCCAGGCGCGAGCGAAGCGAAATTTTCCATTCCGCAGACGACTATTCCCAGTTTCGACGCAGTTGGCACGCGGGGCGAGAGCCCAATACCCTCGGGTCTCGACTTTGCCAATTTGACCCTGCGGCAAGCTTACGAGGCCGATTCGAGCCTATCGTTCCCGATGAATGGCAGCAGGCCGGCAGAACGCGCCGATCACTCGGGGCATGCCGATCCGAGCGGGCCTTGGGCAGGGCTGCCGATCGCCCACGATCAGAACGAATACAGCGTCGCGATCGAGATTATCCATCAACGGGGCCTGCATTTGGCGCCTGGCTTCTTATTGAGGCTCGTCGCTGCTGCCGATGTCGGTGAGATCAGCGTTGACGCTCACTGAGCGCCGCATCAGTCGAAATGATTCCTGTCGATATTCGTTTCCCGTTGAGTGCTCCGTTCTACGATCATCGGCGTCGATACGTTAACGAGACGGTTCTCGCCACGAAGGCGCAACGAAACGCTTCGATTCGGCCGGGGCCCGTCAAGCAATTATAGCTACAGCCGTATAAATAAAGCCGTCGGCAATTCTATAGCGCCCAGTCGCCTGCTGACTACCGAACAGAAGCGGCACGCCGGAATTCACCAATGTTGCCTTGAATTCCTGGCGCTCTGGATGCAACGCGATGGTCACGTCTTGAAAATCCAAGAACGTGTGCGCTTGCGGAAAGTAGGCTTTGAAAAAAGCCTCCTTCGCACTGAAAACGATTTTCGCAGCGACGTAAGGGTTTGGCATGCGGAGTAGCTGCTCGCGTTCCTCCGCCGAACATACAATCGCAATTACATCGGCTGTCAGTTCGCCAGCGGTCTCGAGGTCGATTCCGAGCGAGGCTATCTGCGTGCTCAATGCAGCGGCAGCGACGCAGCGCTCTGCCGCGTGGGTTATGGAACCGACAACCCCATCGGGCCACAGCGGTTCGCGAAAGGCACCTGTTAAGAGGTCGAAGTGATCGATGCCAAGCGCATGGAGCGCGGCGCGGGCCGCAGCGCGTCCCGCTTGAAACTCACGGCGCCGTCTTGGAACAGCCCCCTCGATGCATCGACATTCCCGCGGGGTCGCGGCGGATGCCCACATGGCCGTCGTCGCCTCGACAACAACGGCTTGCGCTGGGATCAACTCGTGCCACATTCGAGGAAGCTAGCAAAGGCGGCGGCGATGCGGTATCGCGACTATCATCGTCGACTTCATGGCTCTCGCGGAGGCATGTCCATCTCCGCTCGTGGACGACGGAAGGGGTGCTTGGCGCGCGTGCCGGCGCAACAATTGTGTCATTGGTGTATTGTAACCTCAGCACGCCGCAATTTTAGGTCAGACCTCTGACACGGCGCGCATCGCTGCGATTTTGGGAATCTCAAGCGCGAACCTTGTACCCACATTTGGGATGAACGAAAAAGGGGGAAATATCCGATTTCGCGCGCTTGACGCATGGCGCGGTCTCTGTGCGGCGATGATTGCTCTGCTTCACCTTAATGTCGTATCCGATTTCGATGTCCCACTGGTTCGAAACAGCTGGGTCTTTGTCGACTTTTTCTTTGTTCTTAGCGGCTTCGTTATAACCCATGGTTATTGGGGAAGAATATCGGATCTCCGTTCTGCGCTTCATTTCGTCGGCCGCCGCTTTGCTCGGATCTGGCCTCTCCATGCCGTGGTCCTACTCATCCTGATTGGCCTTGAACTCGCAAAACTGGGGATGGACCAGATCGGTTTCGGCGTTCGACAAGCGGCGTTCAGCGGCGCAACGTCGCTCACCACACTTCCGGCGCAGCTTCTTTTGCTGAATTCGTGGCATGTGAGCGGTCTCACATGGAATCTTCCCAGTTGGAGTATCGGAGCCGAATTCTACACCTATCTGACTTTTGCGGGCCTCGTGCTCCTGACGCGCTGGAATTGGAGCGCGGCCGCAGCCATAGCGCTCGTGGGTGCGGTGGCCGTGGCCGCCTTGTCGCCGCGTTTCATGGCGACGACATACGATTACGGCTTGTTTCGCTGTCTTTACGGCTTCCATGTCGGCTATCTGACCTACAGGCTCTGGCAGAAAACGGCACATGTGGATTTTTCGGTGCGCACAGCGACGGCCCTTGAGGGCCTCGCCCTTATCGGTGTCGTGCTCTTCGTCAATTCGCAGACCGATCCCCCCGGGCCGCTCTCAATGCCGGCGCCTGTCATCTTCGCGGGGGCGGTTTATATATTTTCATTGCAAAGAGGTCATATCTCCAACCTTCTCCTGATGAACCTCTTTCAGAAACCCGGCAAACATTCCTATTCGATCTACATGATCCACTTTCCGATTGTCGTGACACTCAATCGCGCGGTAAAGGCGATGGAACAATTGCTCCACGTCCCGCTGACAATTCCGGACCCGGTGCAAGTGGGAGACATCCCGCTTTTTAAGATATTCTTTGTTAACACCCATGTGATGGACGGAATAGTCGTCGCCTATCTTCTCTGCGTTCTATGGTTCGCGCGGTGGATCTATCAATATGTGGAGATGCCGGGACAAATCCACGTGACGAAGCTTTTTGCGCAAATCGAAGAGAAACGGCGGTCCACAGAATCGCTCGACGAGCTTCAGTCGCTTATCGTCACCAAAAGGCAGTCGGATTGATCTTGCGTGCGAACGGTCAATCCACTGCAATGAACAAGACGTAAACGTGGGCTGTCTCGTCGGCTAACGGTGGCGACGTCGCGTCTGCGCCACAATTGTGTCATCAACGTCTTGTATCGTGGCCCGCCGTAAAGCTGCGTCTTTCACAATCTTGAGTCGGCTTGCTGTGCCGAGACATCAACCGTGCCTGGCGCAGCGGCAGGCGATCGTTACATACTTCCGATGGTCATATTGCTCGAATCTTGTGAACGCCTGCGGCCAGTGCCGCATCCCGACATGGGTCGCCAATCACAACTGACTTTTCGCCTCGGAATTGCGATCAGATGCGTGTCGCAGGACAATCGAGCGCAGGCGTCGATCGTAGCGAGTGGCCGCCTGAGCCGATACGATCAGGGGGAGATATGAATTTCCTCGTCACGGGAGGATCGCGCGGTCTTGGGCGCCAGCTGGTCCTCGACTTAGTTTCCGCTGGGCATGATGTTGCATTCACCTATCTTCAAGGCGCCGACGCGGCTGCCCAGGTTGAAGCTGAAGCCGGCGCCTTGGCCGCCATGCGGCGCTGCATTTCCTTTCGCCTCGATCAGCGCGATGGATCGGCCGTCGAGGAAACCTGTGCGCGCATCATCGAAACGCTTGGCGAGGTCGATGTGTTTGTCGGCAACGCGGCGATCAATCGACGCGCTCTGCTGGCATCAATGGCCGATGAAGAGTGGCACGAGGTCCTGAACACCAATCTCACCGGCCCATTTCTTTTCTGCCGGGCCCTGATCCCGCATTTTCTCGCGGCGCGCCGGGGGCGCTTCATCCATATCTCGTCGGTCGCAATGCATGGCGAGGCGGGCCTGGCGGGCTACGCTGCCAGCAAGGCAGGCTTGATCGGCCTCTCCGGCTCGGTCGCGCGCGAATATGGGCGCCGCGGCATTACGAGCAATGTGCTTGTGCTCGGCTTGCTCGAAGGTGGGATCGCCGTAAGCGATACGACGCAAGAGCGCTGGCGGAACTTGTGCCCGGCAGGACGCGTGGGCCGCTTCGCAGAGGTCTCCGGCTCGGTGCTATTTCTTGCATCGGACGCCGCGACCTTCGTCAATGGCCAAGCGATCGGCGTCACCGGCGGGCTGGATTGGGCACCTTAGGCCGACAGTCCAATGATAAGCGATTCGCGCGGCAAAGCGGTCCTGATCACGGGCGGTACATGGAGGCATCGGCCTTGCGACTGCCCTGGCCTTCGGACGATGCGGCGCGCTCTCGATGGCGGCTGGGCCGATTGTATCTGCCGTTATTAGCATGAAGGATAAACATGACGCGCGATCAAATCATTGACCTCGTAAAAGAGCACGCCGCGGACATAATTCCCGGACTCGACCCGACAAGGATCGATTTTTCCAGATCACTGCGCGATCAGGGGGCGACAAGCCTTAACGTCGTCGAGCTCGTCTCGGTGATGATGAGACAGTTGCGCGTGAAAATCGCCCGCGGGGATCTAGCTAAGATTTCCACCCTCGACGGCATGGTCGACTTGTTCGTCGCGGCCACGTCTCAGAGCGTCACGCCCGCCGGGCGTTGACGTGTGCATCTCGCATCGGCCTTGGTGGCCAATGAAGATGAAAGGCCAACATCGCCCGATGGGCGGCATGTCGGCCATCGGACGATGTCGTGATCCCGCGGAGCTTGGCGTTCGTCGTTCACTTTGGAAGGGAGCGACGCTGCCGCTGTGCCGTGCTAGGTCCGCTGCAACCGTCGGCGCAGGGACCCGAGCGCAATCAATCCCATGCCGAAGGAGAGCAGGGTTGCCGGTTCTGGAACCGCATTGGTGGCGGTGACATATTGAATGTCGTCGATCGCGATGAAGTCGCCCAGCGGAGAGGCCGGCGAGGTCGAATCGATGGTGATGCTGGCGATGAGGCTCCCCTCATCTGTGAAGCCGACGAAATCCACGCCGCCTGAGCTTCCCGGATTGGGGATGGCGATGGACTCTGTCGTGCCGTCGACGAATTTGATCGTCTCGTTCGCCAATTGCACGCCCGAAAGAAAGGCTCCGAATGCGTTGATTGCATTCGCAAAGGTAAAGGTAATGGATCCGCCATTGACGAAGGCGAAATTCGCCCCGCCTGCCGTTGTGTTGTAGCCATTGAGCCGATCCGGACTGCCGATTGGGCTGCTGAGGATGGATTGGCCGCCTGCATTGCCGGTGAAATCGATGCCCGTCAGGGTTACGCCCGGCGCCACCGTGAGGTTAGTGAAGTTGCCTGTCGGTGCGCTTTCGAAATTAATGAGATTGTTGATGCCGAGCCCGCTTGCGGCCGTGCTGAAATTCGCCGCAGCCGCGTTTGCATTCGGCCTCGGGTCGGTCGAATTTGCGCCAGCATCGGTTCCGCTAAAGGTGACCAACGCCGCGTGCGCCGGTTGAGAAATCAGACCGGCCGCGGTAATCAACGCCATCCAGAAAATCTTATCTCTCATGGTGCTTCCCTCTCACAAAAAGGTCCAGTCGCGTTCGCTAGCGGCATTCACAAAGCTCGCCTGTCTTGCGACGCCCAGTTTCGCGCCCCCTTCGGACGGCAAAGCCGCGTGGCGACAATAATTGGGCGATATTTTGTTTTGATGACAAAGGCAATCAGACGTCTCCGCACCGATGACCCAGTCAATCAAAGATCGGTGAGCGGGGTATCTTCCTAAGGCGGTGTGTTGCGCCGCTGGACGTTTTCGTCCTCGGCTTCTCGGCCAGTTGGTAATCTGAACCGCAGCGGGCGAATGGCCGCACGGCGTTCAGGAGGCGCCCGCACCTGCTGCTTCGCGGAGTAGCAACTCAGTACGACGAATCATCGCGTCGAGACTGAAGGAGGTGCGCGCTCGCTCACGCCCTTGTTGGCCCATTCGCCGCGCTAAGGCTGGTGATGCAGCGAGGCAAGCCAAGCGTTGCGCCAGCGCGTCCACGTCGCCGCAACCGATCACGAACCCCGTCTCACCATCGATGATTATCTCCGGTACTGCCCCAACCGCGGTAGCAACGACCGGAAGCGCGCAGGCCATGGCTTCCATGATCGTGATCGGCATCACCTCGATATGCGAGGTCAAGGTGAAGACATCGAAGCTCGGCAGCACCGCGGCAGGGTCGCTGTAATAGCCCATAAACTTCACCCTATTCCCGATCCCCATGGCAAAGGCTGCCTCCTCAAGCGCCGCGCGCCGTTCGCCATCGCCGACAATGATTGCATAGGCGTCCATGCCGTTGGCGGCAAGACGCTTTATTGCAGCGAAGAGCATTTCAAGGTTCTTCTCGGGGCGAAGCACGGCGACCGTTCCGACCACGAAGGCTTCCGGCGAAAGTCCAAAGCGGACGCGCGCGGACGCTCCATTCTCGTCCACGCGATACCGGCCAAGGTCGATGCCGTTAGGAATGATCTCCACCATCTCCTCGGCGATCCCCTCGTGAGCGACCAGATGCGATTTTTGAAACCGCGCGACGGCAACCACGCGGTAATGCCAAGAGAGAAATCTTTTGCCCATCAATGTCAGCGATTTTCGTGGTCCCCACCAATCGGTGGAATGGGTCGCAAGAATACTCTTGATGCCGCTCATGCGGCCCGCGAGCGCACCCCACAGCATGGCATCGCGATAGTCCATTATATAGAGAACGGCGGCGCGCTCATGGCGAATGAGCAGGTGCAGCCGCAGCAACACGGCGAGATCAAGTTTATGCCGCAGAAGATTGGCGTAAACCGGGATGCCAGCCTTACGAAGGTCCCGGCCAAGGGCACCTTCTCGTGTAAGACAAGCGAGGACGGGGCGGAAAGCGCGCCGGTCGAGGCGCTCGATGACGGTGCGAAATACATATTCGCCGCCGCCGAAATCCATGTGCTTGATCAGAAACAAGGCTGAAATCGGGGATGCTACACCCTCACCGCCTGAAGCATACATCAGGGCAAGCTGCCTTGCGACCGCTGATGCCACGATTGGAGCGCCGCCTGATAGACGGCGAAATACGCGGCATTTACGTGCGACCAGTCAAAAAGCTGGGCTGCCCCGATGAGCTTCTCTCTTGCCGCCTCGAGCCTTGCCCTGAGCTGGGCATCGAGATCGAGAATCAGACGAGCGGCGGTGTGGGGGTGCGGCGGGTCGATCAGAATTCCCGCACCCGCCAACCGTATAAAGCGCTCGAAGGGAGGGATCCGGCTGAGAATCGGGAAAAGACCGGCCGACATAGCCTCGACAGCGGCGACGCCGAAGCCCTCATAGGCCGACGTCGAAATAAAAAATGTAGCATCGCGCACGAGCGTCGCCAGAGCGCGATCGTCTGGTGCACAAACGAATCGGACTGCGTGGCCAATGCCTTGGCTCGCGGCCTGCTGACGCAGTTCGTCGATGCTTACATCGTCCTCCCGGCCGGCCACTGTAAGGCACCACTCGGGCGCAGTTGCGCGGAGATGCCGAAGAATAGGGAAGATCGCAGCGATCCGCTTGTTCGCGGAGAGCCGGCCGAAATAGATGAGCGAGCGTCGATAGTCTGGCGAGGCGGATCCGCGCAATTTATGCAGATCTACGCCATTCTCGATCGTGACCACCTTGCCCGGCGCAATGGTGCAAAATCTTTCAGCATCGCTAGGGCTGCACGCGACGATGCGCTCATAGGCACGCGCCGCTAAACGCGTCACCGAAGTGAAGTAACGACGCTTGAGCGCCGCCGCAAAAGAGGTATGAAAAAAGCCGCCATGCGTTGTCGCAACCATGGTTTTGCGGTGAAGCGGACTGGTCCAGGCGAGATAATCGAAGAAGAAATCGATGCCGTGAACATGCACAAGGTCGCATTCGGGGAGCCTGTTTAGCACCGCAGGAGCAAGCGGATAGCGCCTCGAGCCAAAATACGGAATCCGCGTCACGGGAACGCCCTCAAGCCGCTCTTCAGCGGGCAATTTCCGGCCGCGCTCCCGAAATAGCCGGTCGAGCGTGACGACGTGTGCCTCACACCCCTCGGCGCGTTGTCGCCGAACCAAATTCGAGACCACTTCCTCCAGACCGCCGACGGAGGGGGCGAACTGTCGGACCACATGTGCGATTCTCAGGCCTTCGATCTTGCACCCGAACCCTGGACCGGGTGACGCCGTATCGGCCGCGGTTGAACGGAGGGCAGGGGCTTCAAAAGGCATTCGGGGAAAATAAGGTCGGAAGCGTTCTGACGATGATGACGATGTCAAGCCACAGCGACCAATTCTCGATGTAATAGAGATCGAATTCGACACGCCGCTGGAGCTTTTCGATATTCTTGGTTTCGCCGCGCAATCCGTGAATTTGCGCCCAGCCGGTCATGCCCGGCCTGACACGATGGCGTGCGGCATATTCGTCGACAAGATCTTCGAACAAATGACCCGCGGCGCGGGTACCGAGAGCATGCGGCCGCGGGCCAACAACCGACATCTCGCCTTTGAGCACGTTGATAAGCTGAGGCAACTCGTCAAGGCTGGTGC
>CAYMNX010000191.1:0-3499 GCA_964391905.1 uncultured Rhizobiaceae bacterium | reverse complement strand
ACCGGCCCCTGCTCGATATGCAATTCGACATAAGCGAGGAAATCGCCCGGCAGGCGCGCCGCATCGCCGACATGATCCGGATCGAGACCAAACGCCTGCAAGGCATCGGCAAGGGTCAACCCTTGCTCATCGCGCAAGGCGAGGAGATCGGTCGCAAACGTTCCGGCGACGGCGCGGCTTCCCAGCATGGCTGCACCGAACCGCACGCCTTCTTCATCGCCGAAGCCGATGATCTCGATAGCAAAAGGAAATCGCCGACCGGTGCGATGCAAGGTTTCGACGCACGCGATCGCGATGACGACTCCGAGCATGCCGTCATATCTCCCGGCGTCGCGTACGGTGTCGAGATGCGAGCCCAGTAGAAGCGCAGGCGCTCCTGCCGATTCCCCTTCGTACCGGCCGACAATGTTGCCGATGGCGTCGGTCCGAACACGCATGCCAGCCGCTCGCATCCAATTGGCGACCAGTTCATTGGCACGGCGGTGCTCGCGGCTGAGAAACAACCGCGTCAACGCATTGCAATCTTCGCTGATTGCCGCCAGAGCGTCGATGCGGTGTTGAATCGCTTGTCCGGTCAACACCGAGACCGCCATCGCGCTCAGGCTCGTTCCCTTTAACTTGTTAGGCGAACAGGACGTCGAGCTCACGATGATCCGGTAGGGTTGTATCGATAGCGCGGCCTTGGCGCAGCACGACGCGGTCGAATGGCGGGCGCGACCGCAGCTCGCTCATGCCGAGCCTTCACGATCGACCGCGATCGATTGCGGCAGTTCCGCTACCGCCGTGGCGGGCACACGAGCCCGCCTGATCCAATAGGATGGCCGGCCGAAGATGGCATCCGTTGCGCGCAACCAGGGCATGAGGCATCTGACCCCAGCGAGATCGAACGCAAAAGCATAATTTTCTCGCCGGACCGATGCCTAAAAGAGAGCAATGAGGCAATCACATCAAATTCCCCGGCGCCGAAGGACACTGTTGCGTAAGCCGGCTTCTGATAAAACATTTCGATGGAAAATCGTGACACGACCCCGTCGCGGCAGTGGGCGACACTCTCCCAAAGCGAGCGCGACGCGGCGTACAACAACTCCGCCGCCGTTCCCGACAGCGCAGCGATGCAAAAAGCCCGCACCGAAGCTTCAGCCGCTTTTCGTGCCAGCCGCACCGCTCACCTCGACCTTCCTTATGGCGACCGACCGCGCAACAAATGGGATCTTTTCCCCGGTCTCGATCCCGAAGCACCCTGCCTCGTTTTTATCCATGGCGGCTATTGGCAAACCGGCGGCCGCGATGCCAGCAGCATCCTGGCCAACGGGGTTATGGCGCACGGCTGGTCCGCCGCTTGCGTGGGATACACCCTGGCGCCCGACGCTGCGTTGCGCGATATCGTCGCCGAGCTGACGCGGGCGTTCGACTGGCTGCGCGATCATCGCGCCACCTATGGGATGGGAAGTGGCCCGATCATCGTCGCCGGTAATTCGGCCGGCGGCCATTTGACCGCAATGATGCTGTCGCATGAAGCCGTTTCGGCTGCTCTCGCCATCTCCGGCGTTTTCGAGTTGGGACCGATCCGCGACACCTATCTCAATGAGAGGCTTGGGCTGAGCGATGACGAGATCGCGACGTTATCGCCCCTGCGCCTTGCGCCTGTCATGAAGCCGCTAACGATCGCTTACGGTACGGCTGAGCTGCCAGCGTTGGTCGATAATTCACGCCGGTTCCACGCCCGTCGGGCTGGCCAGCACGCGCCGGGCGCTTTGCTGCCGGTACCTCGCGCCAACCATTTCGACATCATGCTCGAATTGCAGCGTCCGGACGGTTTGCTGACCCGGCAACTCCTCGCGCTTGCCCAGGACGTGGCTTGCAAACCGTCGCAAACCTAGCGTCGCTCAAAGGGTCATGTCCTTGGGCGTGAAGCCATACGATCGGCGGAACATTTCCGCCATATGATCGGAGGCCGTGCAGGTCTCGAAGCGGCGCGGATAATCGGCGCTGACACAGGTCGGAATCGGCTCGATCACCACGTCGGCTCGGGGGCTATAGAAGAACGGCACCGAATAGCGATCGCGCTCGCCGCGATTGTTCTTCACCCGGTGCATGGTCGAATTATAGAGGCCGTTGGTCCAGCGCGCCATCAGATCGCCGAGATTGACGATGAAGGTCCCGGGGATTGGCTTTGCTTCGATCCACACACCGTCCGCATTGCGCACTTCGAGGCCACCGGCGTCGTCCTGCGCCAGAAGGGTGATCCCGCCCCAATCGGTATGCGCGCCCGCACCGATCTGGTTGAAGCGCGCATCGGGCGGTTGCGGCGGATACTTGATCAGCCGCACCGAGCCATAAACATTCCGATACGCAGCTTCGAACCAGTCGTCAGGTAAATCGAGCGATATCGCCAATAGCGCCAGGAGACGATCGCCAAGATGGGCGACGGCCTTGCGGTACGCATGCATCTGTTCGCGAAACCCCGGCAAGTTCGTGGGCCAAGGATTGCGGCTCGGTGCCGTCGCGCAAGGCTCCGCTTCCGGCTCACGCCCGCAATAAAAGCTTTCCTTGAGATCGGGCGGCGCTACCGTCGCAGACGCGTCCTGGCTGTCGAGGACCTGACCGCCGATCGGCTCATAACCGGCGCGTGTCGAGGAACGCCGCATATCGAGCGCCATCTTCTCATCGAGCGGCAGATCGAAAAAGCGCTTGGTCCAGTCGAACTGCGCCGCGATCAGCGACGGCGCGATTCCATGCTGCGATACATAGAAAAATCCGGTTTCGCGACAGGCGATGTGAATGGCGCGAGCGGTCTTGCGCGTATCCGTCTCCGACAGATCGATCACTGGAATCGTTTTCGCGGCTTGCGGAGGGGTATAAATGATCATCGCGTCAATCCTAGGGCTGCAACATCCCGCATCGGCAATCTTCGCATCCGCCTTACTTGCGGTAACAGCATCAATTTGCGACGGTGCCGTTGCTTTTATCGCAACATCGCCGCGCCGGCAGCTAGACAACCTCACGGATCATCGTCTTGACCGCTTCCGCAAACACGCTGGCGATCGCACGTGTCCCCGCCTCTTGCCCGATCAGCATCAAGGTCTGAGCATCGCGCACCAGCTCGCGCACCGGCACATAGACCAACCGCCCGGCCCGCCGCTCGAACTCGATGTCGAAGGGCGTAAGAAAGGTGATGCATTGATCCGCCATCGCGGTATGACGCATCACCTCGATCGAATTGGTCTCGATGATCGGCAGCGGATTAAGCGATGCCTTCGCGAACAATGCATTGAGATAAGGCCGGATCACCATGCTCTTGTCGGCCACGATCATCGGATAATCGAGGCATTCGCTGATCCGGATCGAGGCACGCTGCGATAGCGGATGGGTCGGTGCCATGACCGCGCCCAGCCTGCCGACCGCCGTGGACAAGACCCTGACCTTGGCGTCGGCCGGGAAGTCGAAGCCAAGGCCGAGATCCGCTTCGCCGCCGCCGACGGCGGCCAGGATCTCGTCG
>CAYMNX010000190.1:0-2353 GCA_964391905.1 uncultured Rhizobiaceae bacterium | reverse complement strand
CTCCGTCTGCCCGGCATTGTCGGCGTTCTGCTTGATGTTCGCCGCCATCTCTTCCATCGAGGCCGAGGCCTCCTCGGTCGAGGACGCCTGCTCCGTCGCCCCCTGCGACAGCTCCTCCGCGCTCGCCGACAGCTCCTGGCTTCCCGACGACACGTTCTCCGCCGCAGACAGCGCCTCCGATACAACCGAGCGAAGCCGCTGCACCATCGTGTTGATATGGCCGATCAGGTCGCCGACCTCGTCATGGCCCTTATAGTCGAGCGTGCGGGTGAGATCGCCGCCCGCCACCAATTGGGCGAGGTTTCCGGCGCGCTTCAGGCCATTGCTGATCGAGAGCGAGATCCAGACCGCCGTGCCGGTCGCGATCAGCAGCACCGCGATCACGGTAAGGAGCAGCAGCCAGCGTGCGCTCTCGTATTGATGCGTGGCATCGGCCTTGCTCCGCGCCGTCGCTTTTTGGTTCAGCTCGACGATCTCATTGAGCTGCTTTTGCTCATCGAGAATGAGCTGCCGGCCCTCGCCCGCCGAGACCGCCTTTGCCTTCGCCATGTCGTCATGCTTGGCAGCATCGCGGAGAACGTCATCCTCGCTGAGATATTTCTGCCAGGCGGCGCTGAAGGCCGTCCATCTCGATTTGTCTTCGGGCGGTGCCTCGGCGGTCGCCTTGTCGATCCGCGCCTGCATGTCGCGGCGCGTCTGCGTGATCTGGCCGTCGAAGAGTGCAATCTGATCCTTGCTCTCGGCGAGGAGCATGTTCTTTTCTGCCCGCGCGATCTGGAGCATGTCGGCATAAGTGTCCTGGGCGTCGTCGCCGCGTTGGATCGGACCCTGGATAAGGTCTTCCATCGTCGCATCGAGCGAGGCGAGATTCGTGATTCCGACCCACGCCATCACCGCGGCCAGAAGAATGACGCCGCCGAAGGCGAGCCCTAGTTTCAACTTGATCGTCATACGCATGATATCGCTCCTCGACGAAGATCCTTCGTGGGTCAAGCGTGGGCGAGAGCGCACGGTTCGCGCGGCTCTTCGGATGTGGGAGAGCTCGAGGCGCTTCGCTTGAGAAGCGCGACCTCGTCGCTCGAGAACAAGCGGGGAAGGTCGAAGATGATGACGAAGCTGTCGCCGCGATGGCCGACGCCGCGGATATAGTCGGATCGCCACGTCACGCCGATATCGGGCGGCGGCGCGATCTGCTGCGTGCTCAAAATGGCAACTTCGAAAACGCGATCGGCGATCAGGCCGAGAACCAGCGGCCGACCATTCACCGGCACTTCAAGGACGAGGATGCGCGTGCTCTCGGTCGCGGCGATGGCAGGCAGGCCGAGCTTCACGCGGAGATCGATCGCCGGCACGCCGCGACCGCGGACATCGACGAGGCCCGCGAGATAGGCCGGCGCGTCGGGAACGCGAAAGATCGGCCGCATGTCGAGAATCTCCAGCACCGTCTCGACAGGGACCGCAAACACCTCGCGCTCGATCCCGAGAGTGACGAACTGCGCGTCGTCCTCGGCGCTTGTCATCGGATCCATAGCACGCTCAGTACTGCTCGAATTCGGCATCGTGCGCATCGCCGCCGCCGTTGAGCTTCAAGGCAAAGCCGTTGGCGCCGTTGACCTGGCCTTTCTTGACGGCCGGCGCGCCGCTCAGGGCGACTTTCGCCGCCGCGGTTTGGGCCGGCTTGGCCGCCGCGTGTGTCGCGACCGGCCGCTTGGCAGCGCCGGGCTGGGCCATCGCCGTGCGCGCTCCCCGTCGCGCTGCCGGCCGCTCGCCCGGCGCAACGTTGTCGTTGTTGACGCGGAAATAGGCGATGGAGGTCTGGAGCTGCTCGGCTTGCGCCGCGAGCTCTTCCGAGGTCGCCGACATCTGCTCCGACGCGCTCGCATTCTGCTGCGTCACCTTGTCGAGCTGCTGGATCGCCTGGTTGATCTGGTTCCCGCCGATATCCTGCTCGCGGCACGCCGCGCTGATCTCCGCCACCAGATCCGCCGTCTTCTTGATGTCCGGCACCAGCTTCGTCAGCATCTCCCCCGCATCCTGCGCCGCCTTCACCGTCTGCGTCGACAAAGTGCCGATCTCGGCCGCCGCCGCCTGGCTGCGCTCCGCCAGCTTCCGCACCTCCGAGGCCACCACCGCGAAGCCCTTGCCGTGCTCCCCGGCCCGCGCCGCCTCGACCGCCGCGTTGAGCGCCAGGAGGTCCGTCTGCCGCGCGATTTCCTGCACGATCGTGATCTTCTCCGCGATCGTCTTCATCGCCTCGACCGCCCGGCCCACCGCCGCCCCGCTCGCCTGCGCATCCGCCGCCGATTGCCGCGCGATCTTCTCCGTCTGCCCGGCATTGTCGGCGTTCTGCTTG
>CAYMNX010000189.1:0-1832 GCA_964391905.1 uncultured Rhizobiaceae bacterium | reverse complement strand
GCTTTCGGCCTGCTGCTGCTGACCCTCGCTTTCCGTCCCGCCGGCATATTGGGGCGCCACGCGTGAAGCACCTCCAATTCTGGCTCCTCACCGCGCTTGGCGTTATCGCGATCTTTGCAGCGTCGCGCCTCGTCACCAATGATTATTTCTTCTTCGCCGGCTATGTCGTGCTGCAATACATCGTGCTCGCGACCGCCTGGAACATTTTGGGCGGCTATACCGGCTACATCAATTTCGGCACCTCCGGCTTCTTTGCCATCGGCGCATACTCGTCCGTGGTCTTGCACAAGCTGTGGGGACCGCCGATTCCGGTGCTCATCGTCGTGGGCGGAATTCTTGCCGGCGCGGTTGGGCTCGGCATGGGCTGCCTCACCTTGCGCCTCAAAGGCGTGTTCTTCGCGATCGGTACCTTGGCGCTGGCGATCGTGGTGCAGACCTTGATCACCAATTGGGATTTCGTCGGCGGCTCGCGCGGCGTCTACATCATCCGGCCGGCGAGCGCGGGCTTTCTCGGCAGCTACATCCATTATCTTTTTCTCATCATGCTGGCGCTGGCGGGCATCGCCATCGCCATTGCGCGCAGCATCGAGCGCTCGACCTTGGGCTATGGCCTTGCCGCGATCCGTGACGACGAGCAGGCCGCCGAAGCCGCGGGCGTTCCGACCCTGAAGCTGAAGCTCATCTCGACGACCTTGTCGGGGGCGCTCATGGGCATGTCCGGTGCGCACATGCCCTATTAAGTGACCTATCTCGATCCCGCTTCGGGCTTCAATCTCCAATACGCCGTCAACGCCATCGCCATGCCGCTGATCGGCGGCACCACAAGTTGGGTTGGGCCGGTGCTGGGCGCCATTCTGCTGGGCATCATTCAACAAGTAGCGACGGTGACGATCTCGTCCTCGCTCAATCTTCTCTTCGTCGGCGTGCTGCTCGTGCTCTTCGTCATCATCGCGCCCAACGGGCTGATCGGCCTTTATCGTCCGCGACACCGTCCCAAGGCAGCAGCGTTGCGCGAGGTGACGACGTTATGACCACAGCGCTGCTCCAGGTCGAAGGACTCGGCAAACGCTTCGGCGGTTTCGTTGCACTGGATGGCATCGCGCTCGAGGTGCGCCCCGGCGAGCGCCTCGGCCTCATCGGCCCCAACGGGTCGGGCAAGAGCACCTTCGTCAATTGCCTCTCGGGCACCTTGAAGCACGATGCCGGCATGGTGCGGTTTAACGGCACGATGCTCGACGGGCTGCCGGCCTATCGGCGCACGCGGCTCGGATTGGCGCGCAGCTTCCAGCTGCCGAAACCCTTTCGCAGCCTTACCGTTGCCGAGAATTTGCGCATCCCGCTGCTCTACACGGTCAATGGCCGCGACGTCGCTCATATGAGCGAGGCGCAGCTCGACGGGCGCTGCGACGAGCTCTTGCACATGGTGGCGCTCGACGGCAAGGCCAAGGCGCAACCGCGCGATCTGACGCAGATCGAGATGAGGAAGCTCGAGCTCGCGCGCGCCATGGCGGCGGCGCCGAAGCTCCTGATCGCCGACGAGGCGATGGCGGGACTGTCGCATTCCGAGGTCGACGATATCCTGGCGCTCCTCTTCAAGCTCAACGAGGGCGGCGTCACGGTCATCCTGATCGAGCATATCATGCGCGCGGTCATGAGCTTCTCGCAGCGCCTCGTCTGCCTCGTGGCGGGGCGCAAGATTGCCGATGGCGCACCGCAAGAAGTCGTGGGCAATCCCGAAGTGTTGAGGGCCTATCTTGGCGAATAGCCTCTCGATCAGCGGCATTCATGCGGCCTATGGCGCCGTGCGCGTTCTCGAGGATGTGTCGATCTCG
>CAYMNX010000188.1:0-2584 GCA_964391905.1 uncultured Rhizobiaceae bacterium | reverse complement strand
CGGCTGGCTGATGGGCGCCGGATTGGAGTCGTTGATCGCTTGCGATTTGCTTTCGAACCACGAACTCGGGAACCAAGAGCTCGGCTTGACGAAATCCGGCCCGAGCGTGCAGCCTGCGAGCGACAACGCCAGGATCGCGAGCGCGGCGATCGGCCGGAGCCGGGCCTTTCCGCGCGTCCTAGCCAGCGGCACCGCCGCCTCCGCCCTTCTGGTTGCACAGCAAAAATGCAAACGGCGCGACGCCGAAGGCCATGATGCCGCAAAAAGCGAAGATATCCGTGTAAGCGAGGATCGCCGCCTGTCCGCGGAACGTCTGATAGAGGAGCCCGAGCGCTGTCGATCCCGTGGTTGCGCCGGCATGGCCTTGCGCGAGCAGCGACTGCTGATATTGCTGCAATGTCGAGACGAAACCTAGATCGAGCGGCGTCGCGTGCGGCGCGAGATGTGCCATGCGCGCCTGGGTCCGCTCGACAATCATCGCGGTCGACAGCGAAATCCCAATCGATCCCGAGACATTGCGGAACATCGTGAAGAGGGCGGTCGCATCGCCATTATCCTCGCGGCTGATATTGGCAAAGGCGATGGTGCCGAGCGGCGCGAAGAGGAACGCAAGCCCTGCAGCCTGGCTGCTGCGCAGGATGACGAGCTCCGAATAGCTGATATCGGGCGTCAGGCGGTTATGCGAATAGAACATCGAGAGCCCGAGAAGCAGGAAACCGAACGCGATGATGTATTTGATCGGCACAAGCCTCTGAGCGAAGGAGATAATTGGTATAAGCATCATCACCAACACGGCGCTCGGCGAGATGACGAGGCCGGCAAGAGTCGCATCATAACCGAGTGCCTGTTGCGCAAGGTTGGGAATGATCGTGGCACTCGAGTAAAGAATCCCGGCCATCGCAGCCATGAGTACCGAGGCGATCGCGAAATTGTTGTCCTTGAAGACGCGAATGTTGATCACCGGCCTCTTGGCGTAGAGTAGCCATGCAATCGCGCCGAGAATGCTGACAGCGGCCAATGTCGCAAAGAAGAGGATGAAGTTCGAGCCGAACCAACCTTCATCCTCGCCGCGATCCATCGTTATTTGGAGGCAGCCGAGGCCGAGCGAGATCAAGGTAAGCCCAACGATATCGGTCTTTATTCTCTGCGCTCGCGCCCAGGGTGGATCTTCGACGAGATGCATGATGGCAAAGAAGGTCAACGCGCCGACCGGAATATTAATGAAGAAGACCCAGCGCCAGCTGTAGTTGTCGGTGATCCACCCGCCAAGAGTTGGGCCGATCACCGGTGCGACGACAGTCGCGATCGCGGTGACGGCAAAGGCGCGACCGCGCTGCGCGGGCTCGAATGCATCGAGTACGATCGCCTGCTGGGTCGGTTGCAGCCCACCGCCGAAGAAGCCTTGCGCGAGCCGCGCGAGGATGAGCTGCGACAGGCTTTCCGAAATGCCGCAGAAGAAGCTGCAGACGGTAAACATCGCGATGCAGAGGAGAAAATAGCGGCGTCGTCCGAAGACCCGCGCGAGCCAGCCGGAAATCGTCAGCACGATACCGTTGGCGACGAGATAAGAGGTGAGACTCCAGGTCGCATCGTCATAGCTAACCGACATTGTGCCCGCGATATGGCGCAGGGAAACGACGACGATCGTGGTATCGAGGACCTCCATGAAGGCGGCAAGGGTCACGACGACCGCGATCAGCCACTTGTTATGCCGCGTGCGCCATCCGCTGCGCTCGTCGGTTGTTCCTTGTTCGGCGGCATGGCTCATTTGAGGTAAACCGTGGGCACGACGGAGATACCAAGGGGGAGCGGTATGTTGGAATCGAGGCCACTGTCGATCACGAGTTTTACCGGCACGCGCTGAACGATCTTCACGAAATTGCCGGTGGCGTTCTCGGGCGGAAAGGCCGCGAATTTGGAGCCCGAGCCGAGCTGAATGCTGTCGACATGGCCTTCGAGGCGAAGCTGGGGGTAGGCATCGACGCGGATGCGCACCTTCTGGCCCGGTCGCATTCGCGTGAGCTGCGTCTCCTTGAAATTCGCGGTGACCCAGACTTCGGGCGTGACGATCGCGAGAATCTGCGCGCCAGGTTGCAGATAGTTGCCCATCTCCACGTTGCGTTTGGTGATCCAGCCATCTTGCGGCGCGGTGATGTTCGTGTATCCGAGGTTGATTTCGGCTTGATCCAGCGCCGCTTTGGCCTGTTGTACCTGGCCCTCTAGCTGTTTCACTTGGGCTTTGGCCAGCGCGATGTTCTGCGCGACGAGTTCGGCTTGGCGAACCTGCGCCTCCGCTTGCTCCACTTGCCCTTGAGCCACCTGGAAATTCGCCGTTGAGGTGTCGACCGTCTGTTGCGAGGTCGCCGCGCGGTCGACCCTATGCTGGCGCTGATATTCGCGCTCCGCTTGAAACAGCTGTCCGCGCGCCTGCTGCAGCTGCCCTTGCGCCTGAGCGAGCTGCGCCGGGTAGGTGATCTGCGCTTTTTCGAGCGCCACCCGAGCGCCGTCCAGCTGCGCCTGAGCCGCCGCCTGTTGCGCGGCGGCCTGGTTGCGCGCAGCAACATAATCCTTGCGCTCGACCTGG
>CAYMNX010000187.1:0-2237 GCA_964391905.1 uncultured Rhizobiaceae bacterium | reverse complement strand
TACCCATGTAGTCTCCGGTCGCACGTTCCATCCCAGCGGCGGCACCGGCAATGCCGCGGAAGATATTGCCGCCGCCCACCACCATCGCCACCTGCACGCCCAGCCGATGGACGGATTGGACCTCGGCCGCGATTCGGGAGATTGTCTCCGGATCGATGCCATGGCCCTGCTCGCCCATCAGCGCCTCGCCGCTGAGCTTTAGGAGAACGCGGCGGTATTTCGGATCTGTCGGCATGGCGCCGGACTATACATGACGAGACGCATCTCGTCTGCCCTCGTCAGAAGTCGCCCGCTACCCCGCCCTCTTCCCGCGGGGAGAAAGGCCCCCCACCTCGGCCGGATGGCGAGGGTACCTTCTCAGTGCTTCAGCGTTGCAGCGACCTCGGCCGCGAAGTCGGACTGCTCCTTTTCGACCCCTTCCCCGAGGACGA
This sequence comes from uncultured Rhizobiaceae bacterium, assembly GCA_964391905.1. Lineage (GTDB taxonomy): Bacteria > Pseudomonadota > Alphaproteobacteria > ATCC43930 > CGMCC-115725 > CAIKMD01. The sequence continues at coordinate 1,806 of CAYMNX010000187.1, read as the reverse complement.
GCCGCTCGAAGCCGGCGATCTTGACCGGCGCGCCGATCTCCTTGCCGGCGGCGTCGAGCACCTTCGCGATCTTCGTCTCGTTGTCGATGACGAAGACCTGCTCGTTCAGGACCGTCTCTTCATAGAATTTGCGCAGCCGCCCCTCGACCATCTTCTCGATCACCGCATCGGGCTTGCCGCTGGCCTTCGCCTGCTCGCGCAAGACGTCGCGCTCGCGGGCGAGATCGGCTTCGGGAACCGAAGCGATATCAAGGTACTGCGGCTTCGCCGCGGCGACATGCATCGCAAGCTGGCGGCCGACTCCGGCAAGGCGCTCGGCGGCGCTGCCCGATGCGTGGTTCGATTGTAGCCCGACCAGCACGCCGATCTTGCCGAGGCCCGGCGCCACCGCATTATGGACGTAGGAAGCAACCACGCCATGGGCGGCATGGAGACGTGTCAACCGGCGCAGCGACATATTCTCGCCGATCGTGGCGATGAGATGCGTCAGCTCTTCCTCGACCTTGCGGCCGGTTCCGGGATAGGGCGCGAGCTTCAGCCGATCGAGATCGACATGGGTAAGCGCGAGCTCGGCCACGGCCGCAACGAATTTCTGGAACACGTCGTTCCGCGCGACGAAATCGGTCTCGGCATTGACCTCGACCATGGCGCCGACATCGCCCTTGACGGCGACGCCGACCAACCCTTCCGCGGCGACCCGGCCGGCCTTCTTCGCCGCGGCGGCGAGGCCCTTCTTGCGCAGCCAATCGACCGCGCCTTCGAGATCACCTGAGGTCTCGCTCAAGGCGCGCTTGCAATCCATCATGCCGGCGCCGGTTTTCTCGCGCAGCTCCTTGACGAGGGCCGCGGAAATCTCTGCCATTCTAGCCTCCGCTCAAGCTGAGGGTTGGTCTTCGCCGGTCTCCGCCTCCGCCAAGGCCGGCAATTCCTCTTCCGCGACCTCCTCGGCTGCGCCGATATCGACGCCTGAAGCCGCGGCCTCGGCCTGGAGCCCGTCGAGCACCGCATCCGAGACGAGTTGACAATATAAATGGACGGCGCGCATGGCATCGTCATTGCCAGGGATCGGATAGGTGATGCCCTCGGGATCGGAATTGCTGTCGAGGATGGCGACGACTGGGATCTTGAGCTTGTTCGCCTCCTGAACCGCGATCGCCTCCTTGTTGGTGTCGATGACAAAGAGGATGTCGGGCAGGCCGCCCATCTCCTTGATCCCGCCCAGCGCGCGCTCGAGCTTGTCGCGGTCGCGCGTCAGTTCGAGGAGTTCGCGCTTGGTGAGGCCTGCTTCCGGCTGTGCGACGCGCTCATCAAGCTCGCGCAAGCGCTTGATCGACTGCGAGATCGTCTTGAAATTGGTGAGCATGCCGCCGAGCCAGCGGTGATCGACGTAATATTGGCCGCAGCGCTTCGCCGCCTCGGCGATCGCCTCCTGCGCCTGGCGCTTGGTGCCGACGAAGAGGACGCGCCCGCCCGATGCGGCGACATCGCGGATCGCCTGCAAGGCACGCGCGAGCTGCGGTACGGTCTGCTCGAGATCGATGATGTGGACGCCGTTGCGAACGCCGAAGATGTAAGACTTCATCTTCGGGTTCCAGCGCCGCGTGTGATGACCGAAATGGACGCCGGCTTCCAAAAGCTGGCGCATCGTAAAGCTGGGACTTGCCATGGCTGTTCCTTCTCCGGTTGAGCCGCCGCGGGGCACTTATCGCCGGCTTTGTGGCCGGACAACACCGGAGCGGCGCTCGCGAGAGGCCGCATCCCCGCGTGTGGGTTGGGGTTAAAGTGGGCCCTTAGATAGGGAAATCA
>CAYMNX010000186.1:0-13328 GCA_964391905.1 uncultured Rhizobiaceae bacterium | reverse complement strand
TTGTGGCGTCGGCTCTTCGCGCAGCCCGGCTTTTAAAGGGCCGATTGCTCGTCGATCCGCCTCTATCACCCGGACACCGCGAAAGATGTGATGAATCGGGGGCGGTCGCAGCCGCGCTTCCGCGCCGGCTTCACCTCGGGATACGCCTCATCCGAGGGCGGGGGGCTTATCTCCATCAAGACGCCGGAGATGTTCGAGCGCGGACTGACCGACCCGGACGCACAGCATCTCGTTGCGACCGTCGGCCGGGAGTCCTTGCTGTGCCGGATCGAATGTCTCGACGACAATTTGCAGCCGGTGCCGGCGGGCACGGTCGGCGAGATCGCGATCAGCGGCCCGTCGGTGTTTCAGGGGTATTGGGAGAAGCCGGACGAAAGCGCCAAAGTTCTTCGCAACGGGTGGCTGCTCACCGGCGATCTCGCCTACAAGGATGCGTCGGGGCTTCTCTACCTGCAAGGCCGGAAGCGCGATGTCATCAGATCCGGCGGGATCGGCGTCTACCCGGCCGAGGTGGAGCGCGTGATCCTCACGGCCGAGAACGTGACCGCCGTTGTCGTGATCGGCGTGCCGGACCCCGAATGGGGCGAGAAAGTCGTCGCGTTCGTTGTGCCGAAGGGCCGCTGCGAGGAAGCGGAAATCATCGCGCGATGCCGCGCGCAACTTGCGCCGTTCAAATGCCCGAAAGCGGTCATGTTCATCGACCGCCTGCCAACCACCGATGTCGGAAAAATCGCCAAGGTCAAGCTCGTCGAGCTCTATCGGGCAACCGACAAGACCAAGGCGTAAACGAGGACATATGAAAGAGATCGCCGATCGGAAAGCGGCCGCCGTGCCGTTGCCTCTCGATAGGCCCTTCCGTGCCGATCAGGTTGGAAGCCTGTTGCGCCCCCAGCCGCTGAAGGAGGCGCATGTGAGGGTGCTCAAGGGCGAGCTCGACGCGGCAAAGTTGCACGAAGTCGAAGACCGTTTCATTCGCGAAGTCGTCGCGCTGCAAGAGGATATCGGCCTCCATGCGATCACCGATGGCGAGTTCCGTCGGACGCTGTTTCACGCCGATTTCCTCGGCCAGCTCGAGGACGGCAGCGGCGCGCGTTCGGTGTTGTTCGAGTTTCGTCGCCCCCAAGAGCCGACGTCCGGCCAGGCCGCGCCGTCCTTCCTGCCGCCGGGAGTGAAGATCAAAGGCAAGGTGCGGCGGATGAAGCCGATCGAGGTCGAGTCGTTCCGCTTTCTCGCGGCAACGACCCGCCGGACGCCGAAGCAGGCCATCCCGTCGCCGACGATGCTGTTGCGTGGCGGGCGCCGCGCGGTCGATCGCGCGGCGTATCCCGATCTCGACCAATTCCTCGAAGATGTCGCGGTCGCCTACCGCCAGGAAATTGCCGATCTTGCGGCGGTCGGATGCCGCTATCTCCAGCTCGACGATACCAACTTCGCCTATCTTTGCGACCCGCGCATCGTCGCTGCCATGCGCGCCGAGGGCGAGGACGTCGACGGCATGGCCGATCGATTCGCCGCCGTTATCAACGCGGCCATCGCGGAACGCCCGAAGGACATGCTGGTGTGCATCCATGTCTGTCGTGGCAATGACCGGGGGCGCAGCGCGGCGCAGGGTGGATACGAACCCGTGGCGGATGCGCTGTTCAATCGCCTCGACGTCGATGCCTACTTCCTCGAATATGACACCGAGGCAGCGGGCGGCTTCGAGCCGCTGCGTTATCTTCCGAAGAACAAGACGGTCGTGCTCGGATTAATCAGCTCGAAAGTTCCGGAGCTTGCCGATTCCGACGACATCGTGCGGCGGATCGAGGCGGCCGCGCGTTTCGCGCCGCTCGACAATTTGTGCTTGAGCCCGCAATGCGGCTTTGCCAGCGGATTCCGCGGCAACCCGCTCACCGAGGACCAGGAGCGTCGCAAGCTCGAGCAGACTGTTTCGATCGCCGACCGCGTGTGGGGAAGCGCGCGATAGGTATCGGCGGGCGCGGGCGAGCCCTTAACAAAAAGGCGGGAGGAAGAAATGAAACGATGGTTGTTTGCGGCCGCAATGCTCGTGTGTCTCACCAATGTTGCGGCGGGACAAACGATGCCCAAAATCAAAATCGGCGCCGTGGTGCTGACGGGGATTTCGCCGATCGTCGTGGCCGTCGATAAGGGATACTTTCGCGAGGAGGGGCTCGACGCCGAAATTATCAGCTTCGAGATCCCGGCAACGATTCCATCGGGCATCATCTCCGGCGATCTCGACTTCGGCGTCTCCTCGCTTGGCGCGGCGTTCTATAATCTCGCCGGCAAGGGCGGCGTGAAGATCGTGGCCGGCGTGGGAATGGAGCGTCCGGGCTATCGCCAGCTCGGCTATTTCGTGAACGCCAAGGCTTATGAGGGCGGCCTGCGCGCATTGACGGACCTTCGCGGTCATTCGGTCGGAATCGGCGCCTTTGGCTCCTCGACACACTATGCGGTCATCGCGGCGATGCGAAAGTACGGCATCCCCAAGGAGGCGGTCCGCATCGTGTCGCTCCAATCCGTTTCAGGTCAGGTAGCGGCGATCAGAGGCAATCAGGTCGACCTCGCGGTCCTCCATGTCGGCCAAATTCCGGCGCTCGAGCAGGCCGGCGCCGGCCGCACGATCGCGTGGCTGGGCGATGTCGAGCCTCAGCTTTTCACGACTATGTACACCAGCCCGCGCACCATCACGTCGAGACGCGACATCGTCGAGAAGGCGGTCCGGGCGCTGCAAAAGGGAGCGGCGGAGTATAATCGCGTGTTCAATCAGCGCGACGCGTCGGGCAACTTCCAGCCCGGTCCCGGCTATGAGGACATGATGAAGCTCCTGACGCCGCGCTTGCCGCCCGGCGACCCCAATGAATTGGTCCGAGCGCTGGGCTATGCGGACCCGCAGATCGGCATCGACATCGACAGCGTTCGCCGGCAGATCACGGGGTGGCAGGAGGCGGGGATGGTCGACAAGAAAGTCACCGCGGAAGCCGTTGTCGATGAATCTTTCATCGCGGGCCTTCAGAAGGTTTCGCCCTAGTTTAGGGCGGCGCTTCAGTCATGTGGCTCGTTGCCGCGTGCCGCATCCCTGTCATTGAACCTCATGAGGAATTCCGTTAGCTTGCCGCGCTATTCGCAGTCCGGCCAGATCGTTAAAAGGCGGAGATCGAATGGTCGCAACGAGCGGCGGGAGGATGGAGCCATTGCCAGTCGCGCGGCTGTTGCGGCCGCGATCGATCGCGATCGTCGGCGCCGCGCCCGAGCCTGGCTCGATCGGCGGCAATGTCCTCGAAAATCTGCTTCGCGCCGGCTTCACGGGCGCGATCCATCTCGTCAGCCGCAGCCGCAAGGAGATCAACGGCCGCCCATGCGTGCCCAGCATCGATGATCTGCCGCTCGGCCTCGATGCCGTCGCGTTGGTCGTGCCGGAAAGCGCTGTCGTCGAATCGGTTTCGGCCTGCGTGCGGCGGCAAGCCGGAAGCGCTGTCGTCTTCGCCTCGGGCTTTGCCGAAACCGGTGCCGAAGGTCGCGCCAAGCAAGAGCAGATCACCGCGATAGCGCGCGCCGGCGAGCTTGCCTTGCTCGGGCCCAATTGCATCGGCTTTCGCAATTTTGCGGGCGATGTCGCCCTGACCTTCGAGCCGCCTTCGGAGCAGGTCAGCCCGGCCAAGACCGGCGTCGCGGCGATCGCGCAAAGCGGCGCGATGACCTCGAATCTGCGCCTTGCTTTGCTCGCCAAGGGTGTGCCCGTCACTTGCGCGATCTCGACCGGCAACGAGGCGGTCCTCGGCGTCGAGGATTTTCTCGCGCATTGCCTTGCGGAAGAGGGCCATCGCGCTTTCGCTCTTTTCATCGAGCAAGTGCGCCGCCCCGCGCTCTTTCTCGATCTCGTCCGCCGCGCGGCGGCGTTGCGCCGCCCGATCGTGCTCCTTCATCCCGGCCGCACGGCGCAGGCGCGCGAGGTCGCGAAATCGCATACCGGCGCCTTCGCCGGTGATTACGCAGTGATGCGGACGGTGCTCGAGCACGAAGGTGTCGTGCTGGTCGATACGATGGACGAGCTCTTCGACGTTACCGCCTTGCTGGCGCGGTGGCCCGAGCCCTCGCCACTGCCGATCGGCGCGATCAGCAATTCCGGCGCCTTCCGCGGCATCGCGCTCGATTTCTGTGCCGAGATCGGGCTCGACGTCGCGGTGCTGCGCGAGGACACGAAAGCCGCGCTCAAGGCGATGCTGCCCGCTTATGCGGCCATCGACAATCCGCTCGACATCACGACGGTTGGGCTGGCGCAGCCGCAGGTCTTCGGCAACACGACCAAGGCCGTCCTCGATGATCCCGGCGTCGGCGGCGTCGTCCTCGCCTTCATCCCCGGCGCACCCGAATTTCAAATGGTGCGTTGCCACTCCCTGTTGCCGGCAATCGAGCATTCGCGCAAGCCTGTCGCCTTCGCCATGTTCGGCGACGAGACGCCGCTCGTCGAGGAATTCCCGCGCACTTTGAAGGAGCGCGGCCTGCCGCTCTTTCGCTCGCCCGATCGCGCGCTGCGCGCGATGGCGCGCGTCAACGCCTATGGACGCGCGCGCGAGCGTCGCCGGACGCCTCTGGCGCCCGTAGCGGCGGCGCTCTCGATCGCGGAGCGCGGCGTCATCCCCGAATATCGCGCCAAGTCGTTCCTCGCCGAGCTCGGCATCGAGATGCCGCGCGGCGGGCTGGCGCGCACCGTCGCGGAAGCGGAGACGATCGCGGAAAGGATCGGCTACCCGATCGCACTCAAGGCCCAGGCCGCCGCCTTGCCGCATAAGAGCGATGCCGGCGGCGTCATTCTCGGCATCACCGATGCGACGGTACTGCGCGTTGAATGGGAGCGGCTCCATGAAAACGTCGCGCGCGCCCAACCGGAGCTGGTGCTGGACGGGGTTCTCGTCGAGGCGGTGGCGCAACCGGGGCTTGAGCTCATCGTCGGCGCGCGGCGTGATCCGGATTGGGGTCCGATCGTGATGGTGGGGCTCGGCGGCATCTGGACTGAGGCGCTCAAGGATGTGCGGCTGATGCCGGCGGAGCTCGATGAAGAAGCGATCGTCGCCGAGCTCGGTCGCTTGAAGGGTGCGGCGCTGCTGGCGGGAACGCGCGGCGCGCCGCCACTCGATCGCCGCGCCGTCGCGGCAGTCGCGGCGACACTTGGCCGGCTGATGCGCGGCATGCCCGATCTACTCGATATCGAGATCAATCCGCTCATGGTCTATCCGGCGGGCGCGATGGCGCTCGACGCGCTGATGGTGACGGCCGAGGAGGGCGGATAGGCGGCGCACGGCCTGACAGGTGAAGCAAAACATAACAGAAGACGATCCGAGAGAGGAAAATGCCCGTGATGAGACGCATCTTGAGCGGAATCAGCAAAAAACTCTTTGTCGCCGCGACGGCGCTTGCGCTGCTTGCGGTCCCTGGCGCGGCAACGCGCGCTGCCAACGAGCAGACCTCGCTCGCGATCCCGGCCTATGTCATCCTTTTCCTCTCCGAATATGTTGCCGAGGATCAGCATCTCTGGGAGCAGCAGGGCCTCGATGTAAAGGTCCAGTTCATCGCCGGGGTCGGTGCGATGAATGCCGTGATCGCGGGTTCAAGCGATTTCTCCATGTCATCCGGCGGCTCGTTGACCCGCGCCGCCTCGCACGGCCAGAAATTGCTCGCGATCGCCAATATGGGCAATCAGAACGGGCAGTATATCGTCTTCCGCAAGGATCTCGCCGAGCAGGCGCATTACGATCCGACATGGTCGCTCGCCGAGCGCGCGAAGCTGATGAAAGGCCGGACCATCGGGATCGATGCGGTGCAATCGGTGGTGCATTCGGTCGTTCGCGTCGTCGCAAAGGATGGCGGGCTCGATCCGGAATCGATCACCGTCGCGCCGATGCAGCCCGCTGACACCATCAGCGCCTTCATGCGTCATGCGATCGACGGTTTTGCCGGCGGTCCGCCCTGGGTGCAGCAGGTCGTGACCGACGGCTCGGCGGTCGTCATCTCCGACGGCGCCAAGGGCGAGCCCATGGAGTTCAGCCCGATCGGTTCGGTGATGGTCATCACCCGGCCGCAATTCTGCGTCGAGCATCGCTCGATCTGCATGAAAATGGGCCATGCGATGAAGCTCGCTGCCGATTTCATCCATGATCACCCGCAGGAATCGATCGCGATCCTGAAAAAGCGCTATCAGAATGTCAGCGATGCGGTGTTGAAGGCGTCCTACGACGCCGTGGTCGAAATGACACCGCAGCCGCCGGTTCCCGACGCGGTTCAGCTCACCAACGCCGAGAATATGAATGTCGCGGCGGGCTTCATGAAACCGGAGGAAAAGCTCAAATCCTACGATGGGCTGTTCAGCGCCGATTTTGCCAAATGAGCGATGAGCTTTCGGGCGCTTTGCCGGGGCGAGGCGCCCGAATTGTCTCACGCGAAAACGAGCACCGGCAGGTGTGCAAAGCCGGGGAGGGGCAGATGAAACGATTGCGTTGCGTTAAAGGGCGGGCCGCCGTGGCATCTCTTGCCGCGGTACTTGCTCTCGTTTTGCCGGGCGCCGTGTCGGCGCGCGCCGATATCGAGCATGTGAAGATCGCGATCCCGTCGCAGATCGTCGATTTCGCCGCCGAATACATCGCCGAGGACTTCATCTACAAGGAGCAAGGCCTTGCAGTCGAGCCGCTGCCGATTGCGGGGGTCGGCGCGATGAATGCCGTCATCTCGGGCTCCGTCGAGTTCTCCTTTTCCTCGGGCGGCTCCTTGACGCGCGCCGCATCGCGCGGCCAAAGGCTCCTCGCGATCGCGACCTTGAACAACCGCATCGGCGAGTTCGCGGTGATCCGCAAGGATGTCGCCGAGGCCGCGCATTTCGATCCCAAGGCGTCGATCGCGGCGCGGGCGCAGATCCTCAAAGGGCACAGCTTCGGCATCGGCGGCGTGGGCTCGATCGGCGATGCCTATCTGCGCATCGTCGCGAAGGCCGGCGGCGTCGACTTCAAGGACATCGTCTTCTCGGCGCTGCAGCCTCCCGACATCATCGCGGCGATGAGCCGCAAGGTCCTCGACGGCTTCTCTCTCGGCTCGCCCTGGGCGCAACAGGTCGAGCAGGATGGCAGCGCCGTGGTCATCGCCAACGGCGTCGACGGCGATCCCCCGGGCTATGCGCCCGCGGCCTCTGCGCTGCTGGTCACCCGGCCGCAACTCTGCGCCGAGCACCGCTCGATCTGCGAGAAGATGGGACATTCGATGGTGCTCGCCGCGGATTTCATCCACGCGCATCAGCCGGAGGCCATCGCGATCCTCCAGAAGAAATTCAAGACGATCGATGCGAAAGTGTTGGCGAGCGCCTTTGCCGAGGTGGTGAAGATGACGGCACGGCCGCCGGTCACCGAGGCGGCGCAGCTCAAGAACGGCGACAAAATCAATCTCGATGCGGGCTTCATCAAGCCCGACGAGGCGCTTCCGTCCTATGACGGGCTCTTCACGACGGAATTCATGAAATAGGAGCCGCGATGCCGCTTTCGGGTCTCTTCGATTTTCGGAGCAAGGCCGGCGGCCTGAGCTTGGCGCTCTGCGCCTTGCTCACCGGCTTCACGCCGGCGCGTGCCGAGGTCGATCGCGTTACGGTCGCGCTGCCGGCGCCCGTGGTGCTTTTTCTCGCGGTCTATGTGGCGGAAGATCATTTTTGGCCGAAGGAGGAGATCGAGGCTAAGCTCATCAACCTGCCGGGCGTTGCCTCGATGAATTCGGTGATCGCGGGCTCGACCGAATTCGCGCTCGCATCGAGCGGATCCCTCACGCGCGCGGCGGCGCATGGGCAGAAGCTCCTCGCGATCGCCAATCTCAACAATGAATCGGGTCAGTTCATTGCCTTGCGCAAGGACATCGCCGAGGCGCGGCATCTCGATCCGACAGCACCCTTTCCCGAACGCGCGAAGGCGCTGAAGGGGCTTACCCTGGCGACGGCCGGACTTGGCTCGGTCGCCGATGCGGCGATCCGGATTTCGCTGCGCGCGGCGGGGCTCGACGCGGAAAAGGATGCGACGATCGCGCCGATGCAGCCGCCCGATGTCCTCGCCGCCTTTGCGCGCAAGGCTATCGACGGCTTCTCGCTCGGCCCGCCCTTTGCACAGCAGGTCGAGCATGATGGCACCGGCGTCATCCTCTTCAACGGCGTCGCCGGCGACCCGCCGGGCTTCACGCCGCTCGCGGCCGCGCTGGTGATCACGCGCTCGCAGTTTTGCAGCGAGCGCCGCCGCGTCTGCGAGAAGATGGGGCACTCGCTCCTCGAGGCGACGCAGTTCGTGCACGAGCATCGCGACGCGGCGATCACGTCGCTCAAGAAACGGTTCGCGACGCTCGATCCGGCCGTTCTTACCGCCGCGGCCGATGCCGTGATCAAGATGACGGGAAGCCCGCCCGCGACCTCTGTGGCGGGGCTGGCGAATGGCGATCGCATGAACAGCGAAGCGGGCATCTAGAAGCCAGAGGACCGTATACAATACTATGACGGGCTCTACACCAATGAATATTTACGCTGAGCTCCGGCGGCGCCCCATCGCCGCGCTGGTTCCCGCGCTGCTTCTCTATACGATCTTTCTTTCGCCGGCCGCGGCGCAGCGCGAGCGCACCACCATTGCCATTCCCGCCGTCTCTTTTGCCTTCACGGCCGATTACATCGCCGAGGACGCGCATCTTTATGAGCAGCAGGGGCTCGACGTCACAATCCAATTCCTCGCCGGCAATGCCGGATTCAACGCGCTGATTTCCGGCGCGGTCGATTTCTCCTTCTCGTCGGGGACGAATCTCGACCGCGCCGCGGCCAAAGGCCAGAAAATGCTGGCCATCGCCAATATGAACAACCTTCCGACCTGGAGCGTCATGTTGCGCAAGGATCTGGCCGAGGCGGCGCATTTCGATGCCAAAGCGCCCTTGGCCGAGCGCGCGAAGGTCCTTCAAGGCCGCACCATTGTCATCGACGGCGTCAACTCCGCCTCGCATTCCTATTTGCGTGTCATCGCCCAGGCCGGCGGCATCAATCCCGATTCGATCATCGTCTCCGCCTTGCAGCCGCAAGAGATGCTCGCGGCCTATGCCCGGCACCAGATCGATGGTATCGCCCTGGGGCCGCCCTGGCCCCAAACTTTGGCGCAGGACGGGTCGAGCGTCGCGGTCGCAAGCGGCAGCGACGGCGATCCCCAATGGCTCGATCCCATCGGCTCTTCGACGCTCATCACCCGGCCGCAATTCTGCGCCGAGCATCGCTCCATCTGTGTCAAGATGGGCCACGCCATGGTTGCGGCAAGCGAGTTCGTGCATGAGCATCCGCAGGAGGCGATCGCCATTCTAAAGAAGCGCTTTCCGAAGACGGACGAGGCGGTGGTGGCGGCGTCTTTCGCGGTGATGCGCAAGGCGATGCCGTCGCCGCCGCTCGTCGAAGCGAAGGCGCTCGCCAATGCAGACCGCATCAATGTCGAGGCCGGATTCATCAAGGCCGAGGACCAGCTCAAGACCTATGACGATCTCTTCACCAATGAATTTCTCAAATAGGCTGATTGGGGCGCATCTTATGAACATGTCGGTGACGATCGGCAGATCCTTGCGTTCTGCGCTCTCCCGCGCCGCGTTGGCGGGTGCGGTGATTTTCCTCTGCCTGCCGCGCGCGCAGGCCGAAATGGAGCATGCCACCTTGGCATTGCCGGCCGATGGCATGCATTTCCTCGCGCTTTACGTGGCGCAAGATTTCCATTTTCTCGAGCAGCAGGGCCTCGATGTAAGGGTCGTCTTCATCGCCGGCATCGGCTCGTTCAACGCGGTCGTTTCGGGAGCGGCGGATTTCTCGGTCGGCTCGGGCGCTTCGCTCGCACGGGCAGCGGCCCGCGGTCAGCGCATGCTCGCGATCGCCAATATGAGCAGCCGCCCGACCTGGGCGGTCGCAATCCGCAAGGATGTCGCCGATGCCGCACATTTCGATCCGAAGGCGCCGCTCGTGCGTCGCGCGCAAGTGCTGAAAAATCTGAAAATGGGCGTCGGCGGCATCAATACGGTGGCGCATGCCTATTTGAAAGTGATCGCCAAGGCCGGCGGCGTCGATCCCGATAACGGCATGGTGGTTGCCGCGATGCAGCCGCCCGACATCATCGCCGCGATGTCGCGCAAGGCGATCGACGGCTTCGTCGATGGTCCGCCCTGGCCGCAGAAAACGGTCGCGGACGGCGCGGGCGTCATCATCGCCGAAGGCATTGCCGGCGATCCGGATTGGCTGGCGCCGATCGGCTCCGGCGTCATTATCACGCGCCCGCAGACTTGCGCCCAGCGGCGCTCGCTTTGCGTCAAGCTCGGCCGCGCCGTCGCGATGGGCGCCCACTTTATTCATGAGCACTCGGCCGAGGCGCTCGAAAGCTTGAAGAAGCGCTTCCCGCAAGCCGATGCCGTGGCGCTGGCGCGCTCGCTGGCGATCGTGCAAATGGCGACGCCCGACCCGCCGATCGTCGAAGAGGCGGCGATCGTCAATGGCGATCGCATGAATGTCGAGGCGGGTCTGTTGAAGCAAGAAGACATGCTCAAATCCTACAAGGAGCTGTTCACAGACGAATTCGTCCGCTGAAGGCGGCGAGGGAGGGAGGAATGGCTGGAATGAGACAAGCGCGACGCATCGCCGCTTTGGGCATGGCGGCGTTTTTCTGCTGCAGCGCCCCCCGTGCGATCACCCCCGCCGCGGCGGAAAATGAGCATGCGCTCTTGGCGCTGCCCCAGGAAGGAATGCAATTCCTCGGCTATTACGTCGGCGAGGATCTGGGCTTTTTTGCCGCGCAAGGTCTCGAGGTGAAGCACGTTGTCCTGCCGGGGGTCGCGTCCTTCAACGCGGTGGTCTCGGGCTCGGCCGATTTCGCTTTTGCCTCGGGCGCCTCGCTCACCCGTGCCGCGGCGCGCGGCCAGCGCATGCTCGCGATCGCACAAATGAACAATCTGCCGGTCTGGGACATCGTTATGCGCAAGGATCTGGCGGAAGCGGCGCATTTCGATGCGAAGGCGCCGCTCGCCGAGCGGGCGAAGCTCCTCAAGGGCCGCAAAATGGGCGTCCAAGGAATCAATGCTCTCGATCACGCCTATCTGCGCATCGTCGCCAGGCTGGGCGGCTTCGATGTCGAAAGCATGACGATCACCGCCATGGCGCCACCCGACACGCTTGCGGCTTTCGCGCGCCAGGCCATCGACGGTTTCGTCTCGGCGGCGCCTTGGCCGCAGCAAGTGGAGGATGACGGCAGCGCGGTCGCAATCGCGATCGGCCCCAATGGCGAGCCCGCCTCGATGTCGCCCTTGGCGTCGAGCCTTCTTGTCACGCGCCCGCAAACTTGCGCCGAGCGTCGCTCGCTGTGCGTCAAAATGGGCCACGCCATGGTCGAGGTCTCGAAGGCCGTGCATGAGCGGCCCAAGGACATCCTTGCCGTCTTGCAAAAGCGCTTCGACAAGGTGAAGCCGAGCGTCGTCGCGCGATCGGCCGAATCTTTGACCAAGATCATGCCGGCCTTGCCCGATGTCGACCCCAAGGCGGTGCGCAAGGGCGATGAGATCAATGTCGAGGCTGGCTTCATGAAACCCGATGAGCTCCTCTCCTCTTACGAGGGACTCTCGACCGATGAATACCTGCGCTGACGCGTGAGGAGGCCGGCACGCTGCGCGCGGCGGGGCTCGATCATTTCCATCGGCACGGTGCTTGGGACTATCAGCGTCGCGGCGGCTGGCGCCGAGCACAGATCGACGCCGCGGTAATGGAGCGATCCTTCGTCGCGGTGGAGAAGGCGATGCCGGCAAGCCCTGTTATCACCGAAGCCGCTATCGCCAATTTCGATCGTCTCAATATGGAGGCGAGCTTCATGAAGCCCGACGAGCAGTTGCACTCCCATAAAGAGCTTTATACCGACGAACATGTGCGCTGATTTCGTCGTGGCGCCGTGTTAGGCTCGATCGCATAAGAAAACGCAGGGTAGGGCGCTCATGCTTCGTGAGGAAACGCTTGAGGAACGCAGCTTTCGCGCCGAGGTGAGGGGCTGGCTCGAGGCCAATCTGCCGCAGGAATTGCGCCATGCCGGCCATCGCCTGACGCCACCCGAGCTCAAGGGCTGGTTCAAGACGCTCGGCGCGCGCGGCTGGGCGGCGCCGCATTGGCCGCGCGTCCACGGCGGCATCGATGCGACGCCGGTGCAGCAGGTGATCCTCATCGAGGAGCTCGCGCGCATCGGCGCGCCCGATCTGCCGGCGCAGGGGCTGACGCATATCAGCCCGATCCTCATCAAATACGGCACCGAGGAGCAGAAGCGGCAGCATCTTCACAAGGCGCGCACCGGCGAGGTGATCTGGGCGCAGGGCTATTCGGAGCCGGGCTCGGGCTCCGATCTCCGAAGCCTGCGCACCAAAGCCGTGATCAAGGGCGATAAGCTCGTCATCGACGGCCACAAGATCTGGACCACCGGGGCGCAATATTCGGATTGGATCTATATGCTCGTGCGTACCGGCGCCGATCCGAGGGCGCGCGATGCGATCACCTTGGTGCTGGTCGATGCGCAGACGCCGGGCATCACGCGGCGCGGCATCGTCACGCTCGCGGGCGATGACGAGCTCTGCGAAGTGTTCTTCGACAATGTCGTCGTGCCGATCGGCAACGTCCTCGGCAAGATCGGCGAGGGCTGGACCGTCGGCACCGCGCTCCTCGCCGAGGAGCGCATCCGCTCCGGCACGCCGATTCATGCGCTGCGCGCGCTCGCGCGCTTGAAGCAGGCGGCGCGCTATACCGGCGCCGACCGCGACGCGTGGGTGCAGGATCGGATCGTCAAGGCCGAGATCGAGGTGATGGCGCTCGAAGCGGCGTTCCTCGAAGCGCTCGAGGCGCAAGCGGCCGGCGAGGCGCAATTCGAGGACAGCTCGCGGCTCAAGATCTTCGGCGCCGAGGTCACGCAATTCGTGCTCGAGGTGCTGCAGGAGGTATCGGGCGCGCATGCGGCGCAGTGCGGCCCGCATACGGCCAGTGCGGTAACGCCCGATTTCTCTACCGCGTTCCTGCAGTCGCGGCGCTTGTCGATCCGCGGCGGCACGAACGAGATTCAGCGCGGCATCATCGCGATGCGCGCCTTGGGCCTGCCGCGGCCCGGAGGGGGCGGCCATGCTTAAGGATTCGGATCGCCAGATCGTCGACAGCATCGCCGAGCTCCTCGACAGCTCAGGCGGGCTCGACCGCGTGCGGCGCTTGCAAGGGGGCGCGCGCAGCTTCGATCGTGCCGTATGGCTGAAGCTCGCCGCGAATGGCTGGCTCGGTGCGGCGGTGCCCG
>CAYMNX010000185.1:0-3918 GCA_964391905.1 uncultured Rhizobiaceae bacterium | reverse complement strand
GAATTTTTTCGCGCGCTCGGCCGGCACAACAAGAGAAAAAGCTCAGTCGGAGGAGGAAGGGTTCCTCGAGATCGCTCGCTGGAACCAATCGACCGCCGCTACATTTAAGCAGCGTGCACCTCTCGGGGTGGAATTTTCTATGCAAAGTGCTGACTATTACCGGGACCAAGCGGCACGCGCGCGCCAACTCCGAGATCTCGCCCATCAGGATGATTTACGGAAAACGCTCGATCGGCTTGCCGAAGACTTCGACGATATTGCCGAAGATTTAGAAACCGGCGCTATTGAAATTCGTCACCCCGAACTGCTTCCGCAAAACAAGCGCAGCCGGTAACCCTCTCATTGATGACGCCGGCGGGCGCTTACGGCGTCAGACGGCCTGGCGGCCGCGAGAATTAAGAAGCGCTCGAAATCCGCTGAATGCGGCCATGCCCATGAGCATTGCCGCGACGAAGAGAAGCGTCGCCGGATTGCCGGCCCCGAGCGATGCGATCGCGGGGCCCGGGCAATATCCGACCAGCCCCCAGCCAATTCCGAAGAGAATCGCGCCCGCGATCAAGCGAGCATCGATCCGCGACTGGCTCGGCCCGCTATAGTTCGATGCGCAGAGCGGCGCAGGCCGAAATCGCGCGAGCCGGTAGCCCAAGCCCGCGATCGGGACCGCTCCCAGCATAACGAAGGCGAGGCTGGGGTCCCAATCGCCGGCAAGATCGAGAAACGCCAGGACCTTCGCCGGATTGATCATTTGCGATACGGAAAGGCCGAAGCCGAATATCAGGCCGGCGATGAGGGCGACGATGATGCGCATCATGGCAACCCGGCTTCGACAAGGTGGCGAACGGTGAAGACCGTGCCAAAGCCGCTCGCCATGAATAGGAGCGTCGCCGCGATGGAGCGAGAGGATAGCCGCGCCACGCCGCAAACGCCATGACCGCTCGTGCAGCCGCCGCCGAGCCGCGTGCCGAAGCCGACGAGCAGCCCGCCGGCCATGATCACCGCCGGTGTTTCCGCAATAACGATCATGGGCAGAGCACCACCCGCCATCCGATAGAGAACAGGCGCTGCCGCCAAGCCCAGCAGAAAAGCGATGCGCCAGGCGCTATCCTCGAGTTTCGGTGCGAGCAGATTTCCGACCATGCCGCTGATGCCGGCGATCCGGCCAAGGCCGAGCCACAATATGCTTGCCGAAAGGCCAATGAGAAGACCGCCAATTGCGGCCGAGACGGGCGTGAAATGTTCCATTCCAATAGCCCTCGAGAAAGAGCTCGCGATCTGAGAAGACCGGCATGATCAGCGCGACGATGAATGATGATGGCACCGCTCCCGCCGCTGGCGAAGGACAAAATCGAGCGTTCGACAAGCGGCTTCGTCAGGACGAGCGGCCTCGCGCCATGCTCGAAAATTTGCCGCGCACCCCAAAGCGCGTGTCGGTGACTTGTCCCGTTTCCATGATCTGCTTCAGCCGGCTTAGATTCACCGTTACTTCCTCGCCAGGGAATTTTCCGGTGAGGGCAAGTGCGGCGCGCCCCCATCTCCCGAGCGGCGTTCCCATCACTTCGCGAACTTCGGTGGCGCCGTCAATCGGGTGCCGGGGCGAAGTGAATCTCCCACCGCGTTCTCAGTCCGGCCGGAGCGATTGTTTCGTAGCGGATCAATTCATTCTTGCGCAGCTCGGTCACGCGTATCCGCCAGCTTGCGCGAATGCCGAGAGGACCCGACCGTCCATCGATAGGTTGCCGGACCGGTCGGCGTGACCGCCATGACGTCGCCCAGGAAGCGCGGCAGATTGGCAAAATCGCGATAGAAGGCGAAAACCGCGGCGACCGGGCGACGAATGATCACGCGCGCTTCGGTCGCCCGGTTCGGTGGCGATGCGGCGCTTGGCATAACCTGGTCCCTTCGATCCACTTTCGCTCGGGCGCTGTCCTTGGGGGTGTGGTTCGCCGCGGCGTTACGGATGTAACCCGATCCGCGCGCCTTGAAATGCCGCGGCAACACCCGAGCGCCACGATGACTCGACAAACCATATGGGAGAGCGCGATGCGAATGGCCGATCCGAGTTTTCCTCGAGCGTTTAAGGAATTTGGCGTCATCTCTTCAACGCTCGGCGGAGAAGGCTGATGGTCGATCTCGACCGGTTCTTCGCCGAGTGCCAGGACGCCGTGGCGCAGGATGCGAGCCACAGATCGATCCACGAAATTGTGGCGCACGCGGTGAGCGATCCCGATGCCGTGATCGCGGCGCTGGGCGAGCCGCGGCGCGCGGGGTTCAATGTCCTTCACCGCTCGTCCCGCTTGACGATCCTGAACCTCATCTGGGGGCCGGGCATGACCAGCTTGCCCCACGACCATGGCATGTGGGCCGTGATCGGCATCTATACGGGCCGCGAGGACAACATCTTCTGGCGCCGTCTGCCGCCCGGTGCGACACGCGGGATCGAGGCCGCCGGCGCGCGCTCGCTATGCCGCGGCGATTGCACGCGCTTGGGTCCCGACATCATTCACTCCGTCACCAATCCAGTCTTGCGCCTGACTGCGGCGATCCATGTCTATGGCGGGGATCTCCTCAGCCAAGAGCGGAGCCAGTGGGACGCCGAGACGCTGCGCGAGGAGGCCTATGATAACGAAAGAACGCGGCGGCAGTTCGAGACGTCGAGCACGGCATGATGGCGCGGCGATCGGAACTCCCTCGCAATCGGAGCGTTCTTCAACGGCGCAACGCGGCCTATCTTGACGGACGCTCAAGAGCGTCACATCGTCCCGACCTCGTCCGGAGCGATCGGACTGAAGGGAGGAAGCGCCCCGTGAATGCAACCTGGCCCGACATTCCCTTCCCGGCGTGGCGCGAGACCTGTTCGGCGCTTCAGCTCTATTGCCAAATCGTCGGCAAGTATCGGCTCGCGCGCACGCCGTGGCTCAATCATTCCTGGCACGCGACCTTCTATGTCAATGCATGCGGCCTGACCACGTCACTCGTTCCGGACGCCGCCGGCATCGAGATCGTCTTCGATCTCATACGCCATGTCGTCGTCGGAAACGCAGCGGATGGACGCCGGGTGGAGATCCCGCTCGGGCCCATGTCCGTTGCCGCGTTTCATGGCCGGTTCTGCGACCTGGTCCGACGGCTGGGCGGCAACCCGGCATTCGACGGCCGGCCCAACGAGATCATCGACGCGATTCCGTTTCAGGAAGATCGACAGGCGCGGCCCTATGATGCCGAAGCCGTGACGCGTTTCTTCCGCGCGCTTCTCTCGATCGATGGCGTCTTTCATCGATTTCGCACGGGGTTCATCGGAAAGGTCAGTCCCGTTCATCTCTTTTGGGGCAGCTTCGACCTCGCGGTGACCCGCTTCTCCGGCCGTTCGGCTCCGCTTCATCCCGGCGGCATTCCGAACTTGCCCGACGAGGTGACGCGCGAGGCTTATAGCCATGAGGTCTCCTCCGCCGGTTTCTGGCCCGGCGGCGGCGGAACGGATTTTGCGGCTTTCTACGCCTATGCCTATCCCGCGCCGAACGGCTTTGCCGACGCGCCGGTCGCGCCGACAGGCGCATATTTCGACCGGAAGCTCGGGGAATTTCTCCTGCCATACGAGATCGTGCGGCAATCAGCCGAGCCGGCATCAACGCTCATGGCGTTTCTCGAGAGCACCTATGAAGCAGCCGCCCGCCTCGGTAGCTGGGATCGCGACGCGCTCGAATGCCCGATCGGCGAGCCGCGCAGACCGCGCCCCCTGAGCCGCTCGCCCGGCAGCGTTTGACCCCGCGCGTGCGAACCTTTCGATGCTGCGCGCCGTTATAACGTCATGCGAAAAAGAAGAAAGGCAGTCGGCATTGGCGCCATGCTGGCGGGGCTGGGTCTCGCATCCGCCGAGGTCATCGCGCGACGCGGCTGGATGATCGCGACCGGCGCCTGCACACC
>CAYMNX010000184.1:0-1534 GCA_964391905.1 uncultured Rhizobiaceae bacterium | reverse complement strand
CGGCTATGGCGGATTCGCTATCGAGCGCGTCGCCGCTCGCGCCGGCGTCGGCAAATCGACGATTTATCGCCATTGGCCCGATCGCGTGGCGCTCATCGCCGATGCGTTCCGGACGCTTCATAAGGATGTCGACCCCGATATCAGGACGGGCTCGGCGCGGGAGCGGGTTACGCGCATCCTGCGCCATGTCGCCGAGATCGTCGCCGAAGGGTCGATTTTCTCCGCCTGCATCCCGGCGGTGATCGAGGGCGCGGAGCGCGATCCGGCGCTACGGCAGTTTCATCACCAGTTCCAAGCCGAAGCTCGCCGCCCGCTGGTGGCGCTGATCGCGCAAGGCCGTGCGACCGGCGAGTTTCGCGCCGAGATCGATCCCGACCGCGCGGCCGCGGCGCTTCTCGGCGCCATCTTCTTTTGCCGGCTGATGACAGCCGCTCCTTTCGATCCCAATCAGGCGAGCGACCTCGTCGATACCGTGCTCGGCGCGCCCCGCGACCCAGCCGCCTAAAATTTAGGCAGAAAAGACGGAGAGAGGCGCGGTCCATCCCCGCCAAGCGCCAAGCGCGGCAATAACCCTGGCGCAAATTCAGGAAATTCTCGCGGGCGAGCCGCGACTGGCGCGGGCTTTGCTACCCCTCCGGTCGGACCGGAAAGGAGATCGCCACGGATGCGCGATTCCGACCAACATGGACTGGCGCCGACCCGCGCTTTCGACGAGACCGGCTTGCCCAATGAATGCCTGCCGCATTACGAGCTTATCCAACGCTGGCTCGACGAGACCCCCCGCGATGCGATCGAGCTGAAGCGGCGCGAGGCGGAGCTGCTTTTCCGCCGCATCGGCATCACCTTCGCGGTCTATTCCGAGGGCGGTAGCCCCGAGCGCCTCATTCCCTTCGACATCATTCCGCGCGTCCTCGCTCCCGCCGAATGGGAGCGGCTCTCGCGCGGCCTGACGCAACGCGTCAACGCGCTCAATGCCTTCATCTACGACGCCTATCACGATCGCGAAATCCTGCTCGCCGGCAGGATCCCGCCGGCTCTCGTCCTGCACAATGACGCCTTCCGTCCCGAGATGCAGGGCTTCGATCCACCGCAATCGGTCTATGCGCATATCTCGGGCATCGACATGGTCCGCGTCGGGCCCAAGGATTTCTACGTTCTCGAGGATAATTGCCGCACGCCTTCGGGCGTCTCCTATATGCTCGAGAACCGCGAAGCGATGATGCGGCTCTTTCCCGATCTCTATTCGCGCCATCGCATCGCGCCGGTTTCGCACTATCCCGAAGAGCTGCACGACATGCTGCGAGGGGTGGCGCCCGCCAATTGCGAGCGCGAGCCGACGATCGTGCTCCTGACGCCCGGCGCCAATACCAGCGCCTATTACGAGCATTCCTTCCTCGCCGACGAGATGGGGATCGAGCTCGTTGAGGGCGTCGATCTCTCGGTGGTCGACAACGTCGTCTATATGCGCACGACCGAGGGCCCGCGCCGCGTCGATGTGATCTATCGCCGCCTCGACGATGATTACATCGATCCG
>CAYMNX010000183.1:0-9246 GCA_964391905.1 uncultured Rhizobiaceae bacterium | reverse complement strand
GATGCGCACGAAGGTGATCGAGCCGACGAACGGGTCGTCCAGGATCTTGAAGGCGAGGCCCGCGAAGGGCGCCTTCTCATCCGCGGGGCGCGTCACCTCGTTGCCCTTGGGGTCGGTGCCCTTGACGGGCGGGATGTCGAGCGGCGACGGCAGATATTCGACCACCGCATCGAGCAGCGGCTGCACGCCCTTGTTCTTGAAGGCCGAGCCGCACAGCACCGGCACGAAAACGAAATTGATCGTGCCCTTGCGGATGCAGCGGCGCAACGTTTCGATATTGGGCTCCTCGCCGCCGAGATAGGCCTCGAGCGCCGCATCATCCTGCTCGACCGCGAGCTCCACGAGCTTTTGGCGCGCTTCCGCGGCTTGCTCGGCCATATCCGCCGGGATGTCGGTGACGTCGAACTTGGCGCCGAGCGTCTCTTCCTGCCAGATAATCGCTTTCATCTGCACGAGATCGACGATGCCCTTGAAGCTGCTCTCGGCGCCGATCGGCAATTGCGTGACGAGCGGCACCGCGCCAAGACGGTCGATGATCATATCGATCGTGCGCTGATAGTTCGCGCCGATGCGATCCATCTTGTTGACGAAGCAGATGCGCGGCACGCGGTACTTGTCGGCTTGACGCCACACCGTTTCGGACTGCGGCTCGACGCCGGCAACCGAATCGAACACGGTCACGGCGCCGTCGAGCACACGCAGCGAGCGCTCGACCTCGATGGTGAAGTCGACATGGCCCGGCGTGTCGATAATGTTGATGCGGTGATCGCGCCAGAAGGCAGTCGTCGCGGCCGAGGTGATGGTGATGCCGCGCTCTTGCTCCTGCTCCATCCAGTCCATGGTGGCCGTGCCCTCATGGACCTCGCCGATCTTATAGGAGCGGCCGGTGTAATAGAGGATGCGCTCGGTCGTCGTGGTCTTGCCCGCATCGATGTGGGCCATGATGCCGATATTGCGATAACGATCGAGTGGCGTGGTACGAGGCATTTGTAACTCCGGTGGTCGCGCGTTCTGCGCCTTTACCAGCGATAATGCGAGAAGGCTTTGTTGGCATCGGCCATGCGATGCGTATCTTCGCGTTTCTTGACGGCTGAACCGCGATTATTGGCGGCGTCCATGAGCTCGCCCGAGAGCCGCTCCTCCATCGTGTGCTCCGAACGGTCGCGCGCGCTGCCGATGATCCAGCGGATCGCAAGCGCCTGGCCGCGATCGGAGCGGACCTCGACCGGAACCTGATAGGTCGCGCCGCCGACCCGGCGCGAGCGTACCTCGACGGCGGGCCGCACATTGCCGAGCGCATCGTGAAAGAGGCGCAACGCATCCTGGCCCGAGCGCTTGGCGATGCGATCGAGCGCGCCATAGACGATGCCTTCGGCGACCGATTTCTTGCCCTCATACATGAGGCAGTTCATGAATTTCGAGACGACGATGTCGCCGAATTTCGGATCCGGCAGCACCTCTCGCTTGACCGCGGCGCGACGACGCGACATGAGGCTCGCTCCTTACTTCGGCCGCTTCGCGCCGTATTTCGAGCGGCGCTGACGACGGTCCTTGACACCTTGCGTATCCAAGGTGCCGCGAATGATGTGATAGCGCACGCCGGGCAGGTCCTTGACGCGGCCGCCACGGATCAGCACGACGGAGTGCTCTTGAAGATTGTGGCCCTCGCCCGGGATGTAGCTCGTCACCTCGAAGGCGTTGGTCAAGCGCACGCGCGCGACCTTGCGCAGCGCCGAGTTGGGCTTCTTCGGCGTCGTCGTATAGACGCGAGTGCAGACACCGCGCTTTTGCGGACTCTCCTGCAACGCCGGGACCTTGTTGCGCGCCGGCTGCGGACGCCGCGCATTGCGGATCAATTGATTGATCGTCGGCATGCTGAACCCTCGTCAAACCCTCAAACAAAGACACGAACCGCACGCGATGCTTGTCGCATCATCGACGGTCTTGAGACTTCCCGGATAAGCGCGCCGTCTTGACACGGCGCCGAGCCAATTACGTCACTCAACCACAGACTGCGTCTAGGTTGGCTACCCTACCGCCAGCCTCGTAAAAGTGCGCGGGATACTAATCGCGCGCCCCCGACCCGTCAAGCATATCGGCCCCGCGCCCACACGAAAAAGGGGCCGCTCGAGCCCCTTTTCCATGGACGGGTCTGACGCCGATCGTCAGGCGATCTTTTGATCGGCCTCGATCGCCGGCGTCTGCTGCGTTTGGTTGGCGGCGAGCTCCTTGTCGCGCGCCGCAGCGAGCTGCCGCCAGCGGGCCATGACGCTGCCGGTGCCGGCGGGGATGAGGCGACCGACGATGACGTTCTCCTTGAGGCCCGACAGCACATCGATCCGGCCGGAGACGGCAGCTTCGGTGAGCACCCGGGTCGTCTCCTGGAAGGATGCCGCCGAGATGAAGGAGTTCGTCTGCAGGCTCGCCTTGGTGATGCCCTGCAGCACCGGATGCGCCTTGGCCGGCCGCAGCTTCTCGCCTTCGACCTTGGCGTTCTCGGCCTCGTACTCCGCCTTGTCGATCTGCTCGCCCAAGAGGAAGGTGGTGTCGCCCGGATCGTCGATCTCGACCTTCTGCAGCATCTGGCGAACGATCACCTCGATGTGCTTGTCGTTGATGCGCACGCCCTGGAGACGATAGACCTCCTGGATCTCGTTGATGAGATAGCTCGCGAGCTCCTCGACGCCCAAGACACGCAGGATCTCGTGCGGCACGCGGTTGCCGTCCATCAGGAGATCGCCCTTCTGGACGAAATCGCCTTCCTGCACCGAGATGTGCTTGCCCTTCGGAATGAGGTACTCGATCGGCTCGGCCCCCTCCTCGTTCGGCACCACGAGAATGCGGCGCTTCGTCTTGTAGTCCTTGCCGAACTCGATCCGCCCATCGATCTCGCTGATGATCGCGAAATCCTTCGGCCGGCGCGCCTCGAACAGCTCCGCCACCCGCGGCAGACCGCCGGTGATGTCGCGCGTCTTCGAGGATTCGCGCGGGATGCGCGCGAGCACGTCGCCGGCTTTGACCTCGGCGCCGTTCTCGACCGACAAGATCGCATCGAGCGACATGAAGTAACGCACCTCCATGCCGTTCGCATGGGTGAGCGGGTTGCCGTTGCGATCGGTCAGCAGGATGCGCGGCTTCAGATCGCCGCCCTTCGCCTGCTGCTTCCAGTCGATGACCACCTTCGACGAGATGCCGGTCGCCTCGTCGACGACCTCGCGCATCGACACGCCTTCGACGAGATCGACATAATTGGCGATGCCGTCCTTCTCGGTGATGATCGGAATGGTATAGGGATCCCATTCCGCCAGGCGCT
Source organism: uncultured Rhizobiaceae bacterium (assembly GCA_964391905.1). Classification (GTDB taxonomy): domain Bacteria; phylum Pseudomonadota; class Alphaproteobacteria; order ATCC43930; family CGMCC-115725; genus CAIKMD01. The sequence continues at coordinate 5,933 of CAYMNX010000183.1, read as the reverse complement.
GGCCCTTGGTGACCGTGGTGCCTTCATCGGCGAGGATCTTGGCGCCGTAGGGGATGCGATGCCGCGCCTTCTCGCGACCCGCCTCGTCCAGGAGCGCCAATTCGGTATTGCGGCTCATCACCACCGGAATGCCCGTCGAGCTGACGACGACGTTGCGGTTCTTGATCCGGACCTTGGCGTCGAACGCCGCCTCGACCGAGGATTGCTCCGCGCCGCGCTGGACCGCACCGCCGATATGGAAGGTGCGCATCGTGAGCTGCGTGCCCGGCTCGCCGATCGACTGCGCGGCGATGACGCCGACCGCCTCGCCGATATTGACGACGGTGCCGCGCGCGAGATCGCGGCCATAGCACTTGCCGCAAAGACCGACACGGGTCTCGCAGGTCAGCACCGACCGGATCAGGACCGAATCGAGGCCGGCACGATCGATGAGATCGACCGCCTCCTCATCGATGAGGGCGCCCGCCGGAACCAGCACCTTGCCGTTGAGCGGATCGACGACATCGACCGCCGCAGTACGGCCGAGGATGCGATCGGCCAAGGGCGCGATCACCTCGCCGCCCTCGACGACCGCCCGCATGGTGAGGCCACGCGTCGTGCCGCAATCGACCTCGGTGATGATCGCGTCTTGCGCAACATCGACGAGGCGACGCGTGAGGTAGCCCGAATTGGCGGTCTTCAAGGCGGTATCGGCCAAGCCTTTGCGGGCACCGTGGGTCGAGTTGAAGTACTCGAGCACGGTCAGGCCTTCCTTGAAGTTCGAGATGATCGGCGTCTCGATGATCTCGCCCGACGGCTTCGCCATCAGGCCACGCATGCCGGCCAGCTGCTTGATCTGCGCCGCCGAGCCGCGGGCGCCGGAATCGGCCATCATCCACACCGGGTTGATGGGCTCGCTCTTTTTCGGCGTGCGGATCGCCTTCATCATCTCGTCGGCGACCTTCTCGGTGCAGTTCGACCAAACGTCGACCACCTTGTTGTATTTCTCGCCCTGAGTGATGAGGCCGTCGAGATATTGCTGCTCGTACTCCTTCACCTTCTGCTGCGCCTCATGGATCAGCTTCTCCTTCGCGGCCGGGATGATGAGGTCATCCTTGCCGAAGGAGATGCCGGCCTTGCAGGCCTGCTGGAAGCCGATCGCCATCAACCGGTCGCAGAAGATGACGGTCTCCTTCTGACCGCAATGGCGATGCACCTGATCGATGACGTTCGAGATCTCCTTCTTCGTCAGAAGGCGGTTGAGGAGATCGAAGTTGACTGCCGGATTCTTCGGCAAGATCTCCGACAGCATCATGCGTCCGGCGGTCGTGGTGACGCGCTTCACCGTCGGATTGCCGTTCTGGTCGATGGTGTTGATCCGCGCGTTGATCTTCGCATGGAGCGAGAGGGCACCCGAATCGAGCGCGTGATCGATCTCGCCCATATCGGCGAAGGACATGCCCTCGCCCTTCTCGCCAGGCCGCTCCATCGTGATGTAGTAGAGGCCGAGGATGATATCCTGCGACGGCACGATGATCGGCTTGCCGTTGGCGGGCGAAAGAATGTTGTTGGTCGACATCATCAGGACGCGCGCCTCGAGCTGCGCCTCGAGCGAGAGCGGCACGTGCACCGCCATCTGGTCGCCGTCGAAATCGGCGTTGAAGGCCGTGCACACCAGCGGATGAAGCTGGATCGCCTTGCCCTCGATGAGGATCGGCTCGAAGGCCTGAATGCCGAGGCGATGCAAGGTCGGCGCGCGGTTCAGCAGCACCGGATGCTCGCGGATGACCTCTTCGAGGATGTCCCACACCTCGGGACGCTCCTTCTCGACCATGCGCTTCGCGGCCTTGATCGTGCTCGCCAGCCCGTAGAGCTCGAGCTTCGAGTAGATGAAGGGCTTGAAGAGCTCCAAGGCCATCTTCTTCGGCAGGCCGCATTGATGGAGCTTCAGCTCCGGCCCGACGACGATGACCGAGCGGCCGGAGTAATCGACGCGCTTGCCGAGGAGGTTCTGGCGGAACCGGCCCTGCTTGCCCTTCAGCATGTCGGAGAGCGACTTCAGGGGCCGCTTGTTCGCGCCCGTGATGATGCGGCCGCGGCGGCCGTTATCGAACAGCGCGTCGACCGATTCCTGGAGCATGCGCTTTTCGTTGCGCACGCGGATGTCGGGCGCGCGCAGCTCGATGAGACGCTTCAGCCGGTTGTTGCGGTTGATCACGCGACGATAGAGGTCGTTCAAATCCGACGTCGCGAAGCGGCCGCCATCCAATGGCACGAGCGGACGCAGCTCGGGCGGGATCACCGGGATAACCTCGAGGATCATCCACTCCGGCCGGCTTTCCGATTGAATGAAAGCCTCGATCAGCTTCAGCCGCTTGACGAGCTTCTTGCGCTTTGCTTCGGAGGTCGTCTCGCGCAACTCGGCGCGCAGCTTCTCGCGCTCGCCGTCCTCGCCGTCGAGCTTGATCTTCTCGAGCATCTTCCTGAGCGCCTCGGCGCCGATCGATGCCTCGAAGCCCTGCTCGCCATATTCCTCCTGCGCCTTCATGAACTCCTCTTCGGTGAGGAGCTCATGCAGCTTCAAGGGCGTGAGTCCGGGCTCGGTGACGACATAGCTCTCGAAATAGAGGATCTTCTCGAGATCCTTCAAAGTCATGTCGAGAAGCAGGCCGATGCGCGACGGCAGCGACTTCAAGAACCAGATATGCGCCACCGGCGAGGCGAGCTCGATATGGCCCATGCGGTCGCGCCGGACCTTCGAGAGCGTCACCTCGACGCCGCACTTCTCGCAGATGATGCCGCGATACTTCATGCGCTTGTACTTGCCGCACAAGCATTCGTAATCCTTGATCGGGCCGAAGATGCGGGCGCAGAAGAGCCCGTCCCGCTCCGGCTTGAAGGTGCGGTAATTGATTGTCTCCGGCTTCTTGATCTCGCCGTAGGACCAGGAACGGATGCGCTCCGGGCTCGCGATCGAGATCTTGATCTGGTCGAAGCTCTGAGGCCCCGAGACCTGGCCGAAGATGTTCATCAATTCGTTCATGAACGATCCCTCTTTCGGTAAATCTTGCGTCCGTCGCCGCTCGTCAGTAGCTGCGCTGCTCGAGCTCGACATTGAGGCCCAGCGACCGCAGTTCCTTCACCAGCACGTTGAAGGATTCCGGAATGCCGGCCTCGAAATTGTCGTCGCCGCGAACGATCGCCTCATAGACCTTGGTGCGGCCCGAAACGTCGTCCGATTTGACGGTGAGCATCTCCTGAAGCGTGTAGGCCGCGCCATAGGCCTCGAGCGCCCACACCTCCATCTCGCCGAAGCGCTGGCCGCCGAACTGGGCCTTGCCGCCCAGCGGCTGCTGGGTGACGAGGCTGTAGGGGCCGATCGAGCGCGCATGGATCTTGTCGTCGACGAGATGATGCAGCTTCAGCATGTAGATGTAGCCGACGGTCACGCGGCGATCGAAATACTCGCCGGTGCGCCCATCGATGAGCCGCACTTGGCCCGATGAATCGAGCCCTGCCTCCTGCAGCATCTTGACGATGTCGTCCTCGCGCGCGCCGTCGAAGACGGGGCTTGCCATCGGCACGCCCTGACGCAGATTCTCCGCGAGCTCGAGTATCTGGTCGTCGTCGAGCTCCTTGATGTCGTTCTGATCGACGCGGTCGGTATAGACCGTGTTGAGGAAACGCCGCAGCTCGCGCGTCTGCTTGTCGTTGCGCTTTGCCTTGTCGAGCAGATCGCCGATCTGCCGCCCGAGGCCGGCCGACGCCCAACCGAGATGCGTCTCGAGGATCTGTCCGACATTCATGCGGCTCGGCACGCCCAGCGGATTGAGGACGATATCGACGGGCGTTCCGTCCTCGAGATAGGGCATGTCCTCGGCCGGCATGATCTTCGAGATCACGCCCTTATTGCCATGGCGGCCCGCCATCTTGTCGCCCGGCTGCAGCTTGCGCTTCACCGCGACGAAGACCTTGACCATCTTCATCACGCCCGGCGGCAGCTCGTCACCGCGCTGGAGCTTCTCGACCTTGCTCTCGAACCGCTCTTGCAGCTTACGGGTCGTGTCGTCCATCTGCTTCTTGAGCGCTTCGATATCGGCCATGCGCTTGTCGTTCTTGATCGCGATCTGGCGCCACTGGCCGAGCGTCCATTTGTCGAGCTCTTCCTTCGAGAGCTTGATGCCGGCCTTCATCCCTTTGGGCCCGCTTGCCACCTCCTGATTGTGGAGGAGCCGCTCAAGCCGCGACTGGAAGCTGCGCTCCAAGATCGCCTTCTCGTCGTCGCGGTCCTTGGTCAGGCGCTCGATCTCGGCGCGCTCGATCGCAAGCGCGCGCTCATCCTTATCGACGCCGCGGCGCGAGAAGACGCGGACTTCGACGATGGTTCCCGAAACACCCGGCGGCAAGCGCAGGCTGGTGTCGCGCACGTCCGAGGCCTTCTCACCGAAGATCGCGCGCAAGAGCTTTTCTTCGGGTGTCATCGGCGATTCACCCTTCGGCGTCACCTTGCCGACGAGAATATCGCCCGGCTTCACCTCGGCGCCGATATAGACGATGCCGGCCTCGTCGAGATTTTTCAGCGCCTCTTCGCCGACATTCGGGATGTCCCGGGTAATCTCTTCCTGGCCGAGCTTGGTATCGCGCGCCATCACCTCGAATTCCTCGATATGGATCGAGGTGAAGACGTCGTCCGACACGATGCGCTCGGAGATGAGGATCGAGTCCTCGAAATTGTACCCGTTCCACGGCATGAAGGCACAGAGCACGTTGCGGCCGAGGGCCAGCTCGCCGAGCTGGGTCGAGGGCCCGTCGCCGATCACGTCGCCGGCATTCACATGGTCGCCGACGCGAACGAGCGGACGCTGCGTGATGCAGGTGTTCTGGTTCGAGCGCTGGAACTTGAGCAGGTTGTAGATATCGACGCCCGGCGCGTCGGCCGAGGTGTCCTCGGTCGCGCGGATGACGATGCGCATGCCGTCGACCTGATCGACCACGCCGGCGCGGCGGGCGATGATGGTGACGCCCGAATCGCGTGCCACCGTCTCCTCCATGCCGGTGCCGACGAGCGGCGCCTCGGCGCGGATGAGCGGGACGGCCTGACGCTGCATGTTCGAGCCCATCAGCGCCCGGTTGGCGTCGTCATTCTCGAGGAAGGGAATAAGCGCCGCCGCGACCGACACCAGCTGCTTCGGCGAGACGTCGATGAAGTCGATATCCTGCGGCCGCGCCATGACGAAATCGCCGGCCTTGCGGCAGTTCGTCAGGTCGTCCTTCACCTTGCCATGCGCGTCGACCTCGACATTGGCCTGCGCGATGGCATAGCGGCCCTCCTCCATGGCGGACAGATAAACCACCTCATCCGTGACCTTGCCGCCCACGACGCGGCGATAGGGGCTTTCGATGAAGCCGTACTGATTGACGCGCGCATAGGTCGCAAGGCTATTGATGAGGCCGATATTGGGGCCTTCCGGCGTCTCGATCGGGCAGATACGGCCGTAATGCGTCGGGTGCACGTCGCGGACTTCGAAGCCTGCGCGCTCGCGTGTCAGGCCGCCCGGCCCCAGCGCCGAGAGACGACGCTTATGGGTGATCTCCGAGAGCGGGTTGGTCTGATCCATGAACTGCGAGAGCTGCGACGAGCCGAAGAACTCGCGCACCGCCGCGGCGGCGGGCTTCGCGTTGATGAGGTCATGCGGCATGACCGTGTCGATCTCGACCGAGCTCATGCGCTCGCGAATTGCGCGCTCCATGCGCAACAGCCCGACGCGATACTGATTCTCCATCAGCTCGCCGACCGAGCGGACGCGGCGATTGCCGAGATGATCGATATCGTCAATCTCGCCGCGGCCGTCCTTCAATTCGACGAGAACGCGGAGGATCGCGATGATGTCCTCCTTGCGCAGGACGCGGACGGTATCTTCGGTCTGGAGGCCGAGGCGCGAGTTCATCTTGAC